>NZ_JBKWZF010000005.1:78791-92018 GCF_046991905.1 Finegoldia sp.
AGGTTGGAAATTACTATGTAAGAGAAAAGTCTACAAAGGCAGGATATATATTAAAAACTGATTTGGAACAAGCTAGAATAACGAACACATACAAAACGGAAAATCTAACAATTTATAATGAAAAAGAACTTTATGATTTATCTATAACTAAAGTTGATTCTAAAACAGGGCAAGCTATCGTTGGGTCAGATAAAGTAAAAAATGCTGAATTTAGATTAAAAGATCCAGATGGAAAAGATGTATACGTAACAAAATTATCAGATGGAGTATACAGAAAAGATAGTTCATATAACTATACGCTTAAACTTTCAAATGAAGGTAAAATAGAAATACTAGATTTGGATAAAAAGGGAAGATATACACTAACAGAAGTAAAAGCACCAACAGGATATCAATTATCTAACACTCCTTTAATTTGTGATGTAGTGAATAAATATAACTCTTTTAATTTCAAAAACACACAAATTCCAAGGGATGGTTCAATAACAATTGTTAAAAAAGATTCTAAAAATCAAAAAACGCTTGAGGGTGTTACGTTTGAATTGTTAAACAAAGATAAAAATGTAATAAAAACTTTAAAGACAAATTCAAGCGGTATAGCTAAATTTTCTAATTTAGAATACGGTAAATATTATATTCGTGAAAAAGAAACTATTTATGGATATAAATTAAATTCACAATTACACGAAGTAAATATAAGTGGTGCTAATAAATCAATTACATTATCTATAAATAATGAACCAATAGAAAAGACAATAAAAGTCATTAAGAAAGATAATAATGGTAATTTCCTTAAGAACGCTGAATTTACTTTATTTAAGAAAAATGGTTCAACATTAACTAAAGTTGAGTCAAAAGTAACTAATGATAAAGGTGAAATTGAGTTTTCTAATCTAAGAATAGGTCAATATGTATTAAGAGAAACTAAAGCTCCTAATGGATTCAGACCATATTCTAAAGATATAGAAATTGACTTAACAAGACAAGTGTCTCCAGTTTATACTGTTACATTAAACAACTATAAAGTGGAGGAAAATATACCATCGACTGGGACTAAGGGAGCTACGGTGTTCTTAATTTCAGGATTAGGTATCATTATGTTGGCATATATTCTAAAAAAGAAAAGAGTATTTGCTTAACTAATAATAAGAAGAAGATAGTCTAATTGCTATCTTCTTCTGTTTTTTTAAAATAGGGTACAAAATATAGAAATCTAGGATATTGTTACTGCACTAGGTTTTCGATATAATGAATATATAAAAATAACTTAAAAAGGAGTATTTATGAAAAACAAAAAACTATTAAAAACAGTAGTAATGTTGTCTTTGGCAACTACATTAGCAGTTCCATTTAATACCTTAGCTGATAGCCAAGGTAAAAGAATAGGAGGAAGAGATAGGTTTGAGGTTGCAATAAACGTAGCAAATAAGTTTTCTGATTCTAAAAGCTGCATTGTATTAAATTACTTAGCTTATTCTGACAGTATTTCATCAAGTGAAATAGCCAAGGGAGATATGCCAATTTATTATACTAAATCAGATTCTATAGATTCTAATACATTAAAAGACATTAGAAATAAAGGATATAAAAATGTATTTATAATTGGTGGAGAGAAATCAGTTTCAAAAAATGTTGAGAATGAATTAGCAAAAACTTCTAAAATAACTAGAGTTTCAGGTCGAAATAGATATGATGTTAATTACAAGACCTTAGATAAAAACAAAGAAAACTTAATTGTAGTAAGTGGAGAAAACTTTGCTGATGGATTGGTAAGTTCCGCACTTACACAAATCAAAAATGCGACAATTGCAATTACACCATCAAATGAAGTTCATGAAAGATTAAAACAATACCTAAATGTAAATAAGAATTTAAAGAACATTTACATTGTTGGTGGAGAAAAATCTATCTCAAAGAATGTAGAAAATAAATTATCTAAGTACGCTAATGTACAAAGAATTAGTGGGGCTAATAGATATGAAACATCAGAAAAATTAGCAAAAGAAATTTCTGATAGTAAATACATCGTAGTAAGTGGAGAAAATTTTGCAGATAACTTAGTAGCGGGATCTCTTGCAAGAAAAGATAAAAGAGCTGTAGTTTTGTCTAAAAGAGCAGACTTTTCGCCAATGATAAAAGAAATCTCTAAAGACAAAGATTTTATTGTAGTTGGTGGTAACTTATCTATTGATGAAAGTATTTTTGATAAAAATTTAGATACTGATAAAACAGAAAATAAAAAGGTAACAGTTAAAGAAACGATAAAATATGCTACAAAAGAAGAAAAAGATCCAACATTAAAACAAGGTGAAAGAAAAACAAAACAACGAGGTGCAAATGGAGAAAAAGAAATAATATATGAAGAAACATATAAAGATGGTGTGTTTATTAGCAAGAAAAAGATAGGCGAAAATATTACAAAGAAACCAGTAGATGAAATAATCTTAGTGGGTACTAAAGCTGATAAAGAACCAACAGTTACTACAAAAAGAGTGACTGTTAAGGAAACTATTAAATATGCTACAAAAGAAGAAAAAGATCCAACACTAAAACAAGGTGAAAGAAAAACAAAACAACAAGGTACAAATGGAGAAAAAGAAATAATATATGAAGAAACATATAAAGATGGTGTATTGGTTAGTAAGAAAAAGATAAGTGAAAACATTACAAAGAAACCAGTAGATGAAATAATCTTAGTTGGTACTAAAGTTGAAGATAAAGATATAATTGAACCTATTCCTACGACAGATGAAGAATTAATAAAATACTATAATGTAGATTATAATGAACCACTTAGTCAAAAAGAACAAGAAATAATGGATGAATTAAATAGGGTTAGGAAAGAAAATGGATTAAATGAGCTTAAACTTTCTAAAACTTTAACAAGGACAGCTAGAATTCATGCAAGAGATGCTTCTTTAAAAGGAGAAATAACTCATGCTTGGACTCCAAAGCTTTTAGAGCTTTCAGAAGATATAAAATTTAAGAAAAGACAACTTGGGGCAGAAACAACATGGGCGGTAAATTGGGATGATGATGCAAAATATATAATTCAAGGATTTATGGATTCACCTAGACATAGGGAGATTTTAATGAGAAATAGTCTCGTTTATGTCGGCGTTGCAAGATATGATAGTAAATTTGACCGAGATAACAATGGTAAAGTTGATCCTATGTCAATGATATTTATTAGAGTATACGGCGAAGACGAATTTAACGAACTCGATTATATTCCAGACTAATAAATACTTATAAAAACCTCATACAAAAATTGCAAAGCACCTTGTGTAAAACTTGGTGCTTTGTTTAATTTTATTAAAGCTGTTGTGATATAATTAAAGAAAAGTGGTAAAGAGGTATACAGTAATGTTTTACGATATTCAAGACGAAGAGCAAAAACAATTATATACACAGTTGCTTCAAATAACATGTTCATTATCGAATTTATTTTCCGATTCGGTCGAGCCATTTTTATATTACAGAGCTATGGAAAATATATTTTGTAAGGCATTTAATGCAACAAATTATGCAAGAAGTGATATTTCAGTTGATTCAGGGAAGGGGAATATTGGTCTTGGGTTAAAGACATTTTTGCATAAAAATGGTAAAACGCTTCAAAAAATTGCTGAATTTAATAAAGTATAGAAAAATGTAATAATAGAGAGGTTCAAAGAGAAACAACTAGATGCTAGTTATCTAGTTGTTTTTTTGTTGTCATAAATATTTTATAAAAATTTTCTAAAATCTCCAATACCTCTTATTTGTGGGTATAACAATAGTGAAAATACAAGAATAAGGAGATTATAATGGTAATTATAGGTTTATTTCTAATAATGTTGGCGGGATTAATAACAGGATATCCGATTGTGCTTATCAAAAAAGGTGAGCAAGGTAGGATAACGGATATGTTTATGGAGAAAAAACTCTACTTCATAATAACATCGGCAGTATTAGCATTATTAGGTATAGCATTAATTGTAGTGTTTTTTGTTAAAGCACCAAATGATAAGGATAAGGAGATAGAAAGAATAAAACAAGAACAAAAGCTTGGAAAAGAAGGAAAATCAAATCAAGAAGATGAAGAACTTGAAAATCAAGATAAGACAAAGATATCTGACAGATTGAAAAAGAGGGATGTTGAAGAAGATGATAGTTTAGAAACAACGGAAATGACTAAACAAGAAAAAGAAAAGGCAGATATGATTAGTAATGCTGATGAAAATAGCTTAGCTGATTCTATATCATCAGACCCTTCAAAGAAATTCTTCGTTGTAGAAACTAAATTAAATCCATACGAAAATTACAAAGAAAGTCAAACTTTTACGGATAAAGAACCAAAACGTCAAATGAGTTATGGTAAAGGTATTTGGAAAGGAACATTAAGCTACTTTGTAAAAGAGGCTGGTTTGTCGGGAGAACCTCAAATTAAGATTTATCCAGCTAATTATGTTTCTGTTAAGTCTGATTTAACGAAGGATATGGAGGCTTCTATTATTAAATATTATGAAGTAGTACAAACGGGGATAAAAGATAATGAGCCAATATTAATGAAAAAATTAAGAAAGCTTCAAATAAATGTTCCAAATGATACAAAGATAATAGATATGGATTTAGATAACGGACAAGTTCAAAATACTAATACTAAAGATACAAAACAAAAAGAGGAAAAGGTAAAGTCGGGAGATAATAAAATTGAAAATAAAGACAATACAAAGAAGTAGCGAATTTATCAAAAAAAACTTATCCAAAATTCTTTTAAGTGTTTTTACGATAACTTTATTGTTTTCATTAGGGATTATAAATAGTTCAAGAGCTGTAGATAATAATGAAATAGCTACTCAAAAAATAGAAAATAAGCAATACAAAATAATAAATGATTTAAATAATATCAAGATTAAAGGAAAAGAAAACTCCAATGCTTTTAAATTGTATAGGTATAATATTCAGTTAAAAGAGCTTTATAGTAATTTAAAAGAATATAAAGAATCAATAGAAAATATTACGAAAAAGAAGTTTACCATCACAACTGATGAGAATAGCTTAAAAGGTATAGATATGAAAAAATCTGAGATTGAAAGTTTAAGTGAAAAAGAGATTTCTGATTATATAGAATTGCGAGAAAAGGCTATAAAAACAATGAATAAGGATTACGAAAATCTAATGAGTTCTTTTAAAAGCTATTTGGATGAAAATAATATTAAGTCAAATACAAATGAAATAGGGAGGTAGAAATGTTCGAGATAAATGTATATACAACAAATGATGACCCTTTATACGAAGAAACAATTGAGTGTATAAAAGATGTATTAGGCGAAGAAGATTATAATACTTATGTAAGAGTTTTGAACATAGCTAAAAATGAAATATCAAGAGAATTTCTTTTAGAAAATAAAATTAATTGTGTTCCAGTTGTAAGGTGTAATAATTACTTAATTGTTGGATATGATCCAGAAAAAATTGAAAAATATATTAATAAAGGTTTCGAAGAATATTTGCAAAGCAAAAAATAAATAAAAAGTCGTCTTATTAAAGGCGATTTTTTATATGCAATTATTTCTGTCATTTATTTTTATCTGAAAAGAGAAATAGGTCACTGATAAACGTCTAAATATAAAGGTTTTATTAGATTGTGCTAAAAATAATATAATTCTACACACCGTCAATTATTTAACATTATAAGTAGTCTAAATTAATAACTATATAATAAGGTTAAATAGGAGGACTTATATGGGAGATTATATAAAATTTGAAAACTATGAAGAAAAGAATTTAGATGAAGAACTTAAAGAGATTATAAAAAATGTTGAAGAAATATCAGATGATTTTATCGAAGTTAAAGGTATGTATGAAGAAAATGGTATGAATTTTGAAGAAACAGAAAATATGGTTAAAGAAGTTCTTATTCAAAAATTAGATACATTAAAACAAGAAAACATACTACCAATAGAAATGGATAAATCTATAAGTGATCTTGTTGGTGATGGATATATAAAGAAGGAAGAAAAGGTTAATAACTTAGGAAAGAAGAATTCTTTATTAAACGATTTAAATCTTAATGATACTAAAGAAGATAGAGAAAAGGCTAGTAAAATATTAAATAAGTTTTTTGACCTTGAAACAATTTCAAAAGAGGTTTTTTTAGGGTTAAGAAAAGGCGAACAACGTTCTAACATAGACTATGGTTCTTATGTAGAAAATCCAAGTATATATTACAAGGTTAATAAAGATGTTAGAGCTTCTAATATTGGAATGGAAACAGAGGATGTTATTTCTGATCTTTGTCAACGCGTTTATTCTAGAATTAAGGATGGATTAAATCTAAACTTATTAAATAAATCATTTCAAGACGGAACAACAATAGTTGATGAAAACACAAAAAAAGATAAATTAAAATTTAGCCAAAATGAAATAAGTGAAATAGAAAAACTTGCTAAAGATTTTGCGGATAATAAAATTAAGATAAAAGATTTAACGCCAGAACAAAGCAATTTAAGACAATCTTTCATTAACTCAATAGCAAGATATACTAGAAGTTCTTCTTTAGCAGAAATTGGAACTGTAATAAGTAGAAGTGAAGAAACAAGAATTAATAGTAAAATTTCTTCGACATTAGCTGATAGTCAACAATACATTAAGCAAGCAATAGGAATGTTAAAAGAACAAGATAAAGAGATCAATCAAGCTAATGTCAAACAAATAGCTAATGAAATATGTTCTGATAAGGGTATAAAGCTAAAAATATCAGACAGAACTATTAGTGAATATTTTGATAAAGAAGAGATCAATAGAAATACTAAGAGCATTAATGATACAGTAACGAATGAATCAGATTCAGTAGAATTAAGTGAACGTATTGAAAATAGTAAATATCCTTCTCCAAGCGAAACATTAATAAAAAGTTGTGAAAATGCTGAAAAATTTATGTTTATGGCAAACAAAAACATGTTAGCTTATCAAATAACTGAATACTTTAAAGATAATATGAGAACTAACAAAAACGAGGCTGGTCTTACTAAAGATCACGTCTTAGAACAATTAAAAATAGATTTAGGAATTAACAAAGTAGAATACAACGAAAAGACACAACAAGAAGAATTAGTAATTCCTAATGAAAAGTTGAATAGAGATTTTGATGAATTAATCGATGGGTGTTTGAGTGATTTTAAAGAGATTAAAGAAGAATTTAAAGTAGAACACGAAAAGCAACTAAAAGATTTAACTAATAAATTAGATGATATGTACTTAACATCTGATAGAGAAAAGATTGATTATATAACATTTAATCAGAATTATATAAATATAGTTAAAGACAGAAATGAACAAACAATAGCTGATGTTATAAACGAGTATAACGAAACATCAGTAGAGGGAATGACGGTTGATGATTTAGCCGATAAGATTAATATGAAACTTAAAGATAATATTAACCACGACACATCAAAATGTAGAGATGTCTATATAGCTCATTCAATGAAAAACTATGAACAAGCTATAAATTCACAAGATACTTATATAACTCAACGTTCATTATCTGACATTATACAAGCAACTACTGGGAAATATGAAATCCAAGTTAACGACAAAAACTTTAATGAAAACTCTTTAGAGGCTATATCAAAGCTAGATAGATTTGTGGATTTTAGAGACGATAATAACGAACTAACGGCATTGGCAATGGATATCTACGCTAACAATACAAGTTTTGACGATATTAAACAAGCTTTTGCAAAAGAAGATATAATTTGCTATATCTCTGAAACGGAAGACAATATGCTTAAAGAAAAAACTAATAATGAAGACTTAAAAAATCATTATAAAGTTATTATTCCACTAGATAAACCTATTGAAATTGGATATAACGATACGAGAGTAGGTTGTAATGAAAAAAATAAAATAGAATTATTTGTAAGTGATGTAATTGATAGAATAAAAGGCGAAGTATCGGGGGTTAATATATCCCATGTTAATACTTGTGAGTTATATAAAGCAAATACTTTTATAGATGATAATTTAAAAATGTCTCGAAGTGATTTCTTAATACAATCACAAAATCAATTAAATCCAACTGAATACTGTGAAAAAAACAATTATCTAAAAGAAGATGGATTTGTTAATACAATAGCTGATATTAAAGAAACATCTTTGAATAATCCTAAAGATGTATATAATAGCTTAGTTTCTAACATGACAAAAAATATTTCTATTGATAAGGAATTAAAGACTGTTAACAATGATTTAGGTCATATTTCAAACGAAATAAAAGAAAAACTTATAGAAATTGAAGAAAAAGCTAGAGAATCTGTTGAAAGCCTTAAAAAAGGATTAGACCATGATTCTTATGACGATAGAAACCTATCTGATAATATAAAACGCGATCAAGATGGATTCGAAATGGTTTAGCATTGCACCCCGCTAAGCTATATCCTATAGAGAATCCGTTTCATAATATACTCTCCGAAATGGCATATACCCTCAACAAAAGTTGGGGGTTATTTGCTGTTTGGATATGGTATACTTGTTCTAGGAGTATACGGTACATAACAAAGAATATTCGATATAATATTATATGGAGAATAATCCGATATTAAAAATACAAAAGAAAAGATAGTTGGTTGATTGATAAAAAGATCAGTCGGATTGACTGCACCGACTTAAATAAACAAAATCATAAGCACATAGCAGGTCTTTTAAAGGCTGGGATAGTGAAGTGCATATCATACGAACGATATAGAAACGATATAGATTTGTTGAGTTCTCTGTTAAAGAAGACTAGATCATTTATTTAATGAAGCAATCTTCGGCTATGCCAAAAGAGAACCCTCTGATTTTAGTCGAGGAGAGTAGTCAGAAAAGAAAGGAAATGAAAAACAAAATAGGTGGTGATTGTAAGTGAGCGTAGATTTAGTAGCTGAATTAAAAGAATATACAAAATTAGATTACAAAGGCGAAAACTGTTATAAAATAAGAGCAAAGCTTATTAGACAATTAAAAGAAGGTAAAGATGTATCGCAAGATAAGATATTAGATAGTGATAAAATGTCTAAAGGACTATATCTTGATCCAGCTTTTCTTAGCAACATGGCATTTAAAGTTAATTATAAAGAGGTTCATAGAGCCTTGGAAAATGATGATAAGGTTCAAGAATATCAAGCTGTAGAATTGAAAGTACAGCCAAAGTATGCGACAGTTAAAGCTATCATTAAAGGTGAAACAAAAGAAGATAAACGAGCAATAGAAAGCATTAATACTTATACGAGAAGAAATGTTGGATTTAATTCGAATTTTGACAGAGGAAATTCATTATTAAAGCTAGAATTTTTTGACAAGTCTCTTGATGAAAGAAATTCAGATATAGACGATAAAGTTCTTTTCGCTATTTACTTAGTTCCAATAAGAGGAGAGGTAATTTCTAGGGAAAAAGCGGGATTTTTTAGCCACAAAAATACTATTGAATATGTTTTTGCTATGAGAGTAGACTTCTCATTAGTTAGTGAAAAGGTAGAAAATAGCGATGGTATTATTTATAAAACTGAATTAAAGGCTGTAAAAGACTTAAATAAACAAAAAGAAAAAGATAAGGAGCTTGAAAAAGGTATGACAGGTCTTGATATTTATGAAGGTAGTGCTAATCCTGAAGAAACACTCAACTCTTTAATAGGATTAGGCGAGGTAAAATCTCAAATTGAAACATTTAAAAACAGGATTTTATTCCAAAACAAGATGAAACAGCTAGGTAACGATCAACTTACTTCGGGCTTTAATAACCACATGATCTTTTACGGAGAACCTGGTACTGGTAAAACAACAGTAGCAAGAATTATCGCGGGTTTGTTATATCAATTAGGTATAACAAGAAAGAACAGATGTGTGCAAGTTAACGGTGAATCATTAAAGGCTGAATATGTGGGTCAAACAGCACCGAAAGTACAAAAGGTTATAGATGCAGCAGTAGGTGGTGTGTTGTTTATAGATGAAGCGTACGCGTTAAATGATATCCATTACGGTAAAGAGGCTGTAAATGTTCTTTTGCAAAACATGGAAGACAAGAAGGATGATTTGGTTATTATTTTAGCTGGATATGAAAAAGATATGCAAAACTTGATGAATGTCAATCCAGGACTAAAATCCAGAATTGGCTATTGGATTAAGTTTGAAAGCTATAAAGCTAATGAATTATTAGAAATATTCAAGTTTACACTTAAAAACAAAGGACTTGGTTTAAGCAAAGATTGTGAAAAACCGTTATTATATGTATTAGACCAATATTATAAAATGGGTAAAACAACAGGTGTTGCGGGTAACGCAAGGTTTATAAATAAAATGGTTAGTGACATTATTGATAATCATGCCAAAAACTGTATTTCAGGGGTGATTTCTGAAAATGGGTTTATGGATATTCAATTAGTTGACCTACAAGATTATATACAGTGAAAATAGTGGCAATCTAACGCCACTATTTTTGTCTGAAATCCGAGGGTAGTCTATAAGTTTCGAAAATTCTTTTTTTAATTTTTAAAATGTTTTTATTAGCTATTCTAAATTCTGAAACAAGTTCTTGTTCAAGGTTATCGATTTTTTCGATAACCTCTTTTTTTATTTCTAGATAATCCTCTTTTGAAAGTTCTCCTTCTTCTAATTTATTAGAATAGAAATCTTTTATTTCATTTTTAATTTCATTTGTAGTGTTTAAAAGTTCACTGAATTCCAACGAATCAATCACATCATCATTTTTAACAACATTACTGCTGCCGATATTTACTTTAAATATAATCGGGTTTGCTAAACGATATTGTAAATATTTAGTGAAAGATGGAATAATGTTTTTCACGTTTTTGTGATGTTCTTTTAAAATCTTTTCTTGTTCTTCGTTAAGTGTTACTTGAAATCTCTTAGTCATATTTTTTCTCCAAAATTTTATTATCCTACTTTTGTTATACCCGAAAGCATTGATAGTTTTGCTGCCTTTTTGTAATTTTATTAAATGTTTTCTTAAGCGTTTCTCTAAATTTATCCAAAACTTGTGTATTCGTGGGTATAACAAGATTGGTAAAGATAGGGGTGATTTATTGTCTAAAAATGCAATAGAAATTAGAGAACATTCATATAATGGTTTTAAAAGGGTTTATGTTGAGATTGATACGCAAACTTTTTTAGAACAATTAAATGAAGATAGAGAAAAGTTGTTAGAGACTATAAAAGACGAGTTTTTGTACGGTGATGATTTAGAGGAATTATCAGACAATTTTGATGAACACTTATTTAATAATTTAATAATTTTAGTCAAAGCTTGTAGTCTCAAAGATGAGATATATGATAATTCAACATTAAAATTGAGGATAAAAGATGTAATGGAATCAGATAAGATGGTTTATCTCATTAAGCAGATTCCTACGATGAAAAAGATATTTGAATAGGGAGAAATTATGGAAAACAAAGAGAATTACGAAGAACAACTAGAAGAAAACATTAGATATAATTCGATTAATAATAAAGAAAACATAGAATTAGGAACAATACAAAAGATATCAAGAGTAGAATTAGTGACTAATACTTTTAATAAAAACACAGGTCAAATTAATACAAAGCGTAATGTATATAAAGATAACGCTGAATTTGAAAAAGCAAAGAACTTAATTACTAATATTCTAAAAGACATTAAGAAAAAAGGCATTAAAGCTAATACATATATTGATTCATTGTACATATATGTTCAGATAAAAGAGCGTTCCAACGAGTTAAAGATATCTCTTATTGAAAATTCTGGAACAATACCTGCTAATCAAGGTGTTTTAGAGCTTTTCTTAAGTAATTTTTATCTAATAGCCGATAAAAAGATAGATTATCAAGTTGTTAGAAGAGAAAATATCGAGTATTTAGTAGAGGTAATTAAAAATGCTGATGAATATATTGACGAGCTATATCGTGAAGAAAAAAGAAAAGTGGCTATGAAAAGAAACGCGAAATTAATTTTTGTTGGGTTTATTTTACTTTTACTAGGTTTTGTAATTTGGCTTTTAAGTATTAGGTAATATTTATGGAAATTAGTAAAAGATTGGAAAAGATTTTGACATATTCATTTGCAGTAGTTTTTATAATATTTTTAATTAAGATTTTTTTAATAGATATAACAATTGTTAGAGGATCAAGCATGTTTCCAACGATAACTAGAAATGAAATGTGCTTTTATAAAAAAATTCAGTTAGATAAAATCAAACATGATGATATCGCTATTATAAAAGATAATTACACTAATCAAGGCTACGGTTATCTTATTAAAAGGATAATTGCTTGTCCGGGAGATAGCCTTGTTATAGAAGACGGAAAGGTAAAGGTGAATGGAGTAGAAAAAAATGAATTTGGCGAAACTATGATAGACAATGATATCAAAAACAAACTGAACTTGAAGATAGGTGAAAATGAGTATTTTGTTATGGGAGATAATAGAGGAAATTCAATGGATTCAAGATATTTTGGTAGTGTTAAAAAAGAGGATATCAAAGGATTGTTAATTAATAATTTTTTAGAAAGATGAACCTCTCCACCTATAGCTAGCTATAGATGGAGTACTCTTGGCGAATAATAGAAAAACTCGACAAAGATGATGGAATAAATTATGTAAATTTTCTAAAAAAATATCGAAATATTGGTTTTGACAAAAATTCGCTAGATGAATTAAGAGAAGAAATAAAAAAAGGAAACGATAGGGTGTCTCTATTAATCGATATAGATAAAAACACTAATTTGTTAAGATAATCTCTAGAGAAAGCCTTGAAATAGCTATCTTTATAAACAAAGCTTATATCGGCTTTTTTCGAGGCTTTATAAAATTTTTCATATAATAACATGCCTATAATAAAACAAGGCTTGTATAATCGATTATACAAGCCTTGTTTTTTGTTATTCAGGTTTTCCATAAGCTATTTTTAATGTCATGGATAAAAATACATATAATAGCTGTTTATCGTTTACATTGTTGATTTTTTCCATAAAGTCTACATTATTTTTCTTGAAATACTCATTTAACGCGTTGAAGAAAGAATCGTAGTCTCTATCATTTAGCAAAGATTTATTTAATTCTTTAATAATTTTTGCTTGTGTTTCTTTGTCTAGCTTTTTAAATTCGTCAGTAATGTCGACTTTCAGCTCTGTTGCTCTGATAGGTTTTTGTTCCATAATGATCTCCTTATTATTTTTTTAGGATATTTTCCGTATAACTACATTATATCC
>NZ_JBKWZF010000006.1:0-27472 GCF_046991905.1 Finegoldia sp.
TTTTGTCAAGTGTTTTGTAAAACTTTTTTTAATTTCGTTTTACATGCATTACTTTTATTTAAGTAATTTAAAAAGCACTTAACTTAAAGTGCTTATTTATAATATCAAGGTTTTTATTTTTTGTCAAGTGTTTTTTTGTTTTTTATTTTAAATAATGAATTGGTCTGTAAATGTTCGATTGTATTGTGCTTTATAGACCTTGATGATAACGAGGCTACAAGTATTCCAAGTGCTATACTTGCTGCAAATAGCATTGCATTTCTAGCGTGTGAAAAAGCTAATTTAGAATTTTGTTGTATTGTATAGTACATTGTGTAATACATGTCTGCCCCTGGTACTAATGATATGATTCCTGGTATTACAAAAACAGTAACTGGCATATGAATTTTCCTTGATGCTATCTCCCCTATTATTCCTACTACAATTGATGCAAATAGTGCCGCTATAAATTTGTTATTTAAAATTATCGTTAAATATTTGTAAACAAACCAAGCTACAAAACCAGATATCATTACTATCTTATATGATTTCTTGGGAGAATCATAAAACAGAGAAAATCCTAATGTTGCTAATGAAGAAATTATTGATTCTATTATTATAAAAAACATTAAATCGCCTCCATCATTACTGCAAAGTACAATATACTACCAACACCAAGTGCAATACTCAAAGCTGTTATTATCGCATTAATCATAGAACTTATCCCCGATAAAAGATCTCCACTTAGTACATCTCTAACCGAGTTTGTGATAGATACACCTGGGACAAATGGCATTATACATCCAACTATTATACTGTTCATATCCAAAGCTATATCAAATACGCCAAATATTTTTAGTGTAACCAATGTTAAAAAAGTCATAAAAGCTACTGTTACATATGTATTAACAAACTGCGGATTTTCTTTTCTTTGAAAAAATCTGAAAACAAGCATTTCTAATATAGATATAAAAAATGCCACAATTGGTTCAATAATACCGCCTACTAATAGATGTGCAAATAATCCAGATGCCGCTGCTGCTCCTAAAATATACATTTTTTTATCTACAGTTCTATTATCTATATCATTAATTATTTTAATAGACTCATCCAATGTGTATTCATCCTTTACAAAATTTCTAGAAAAATTATTGATTTGATGAATTTTCCACAAATTAGTTGCCTTTGGAATTGTCCTTCTCATAGTTACAAGATCTCCAAAATCAAAACTCAAACATATAATGATACATGTATAAGATACAAATACATTTATTTTATTAACTTTTTGAATACTTTTACTCATTCTAAAAGCTGTATCTTCTACACGATATGTTTCTGCACCACTCTCGAGCAAAATTCTTGCAGTGTCAGCGACGACATCCATTAGATTTTGGCAATCTTCTTTTGTTTTAACAAATTGCAAAATATCTCCTCCAGTATTAAAATTATAACATATAGGAGGCAATTATGGATATTATCAAAAACAGAAGATCGAGAAGAAAATTTAAATATAAAAAAGTATCACTAGAAAATATGAAAAAAATCGTAGAAGCTGGAACCTATGCTCCAACCGGTATGAATAAACAAGACAACATAATCGTCGCTATTTCTGATGATAGTACAATCGAAAATTTATTAAAATCCATCAGAAAGCACTTAAACAATGAAAACTACAACGGATTTTATAATTGCAAAAATATAATTTTGATTTTGAGTCCACACGATAACAGAAATAGAAAATTCGACTGTGGATGTATAATGCAAAATATGATGTTAAAAGCTTGTGAATTAAATGTAGCAAATGTTTGGATTAATCAATTTTATGATTCTTATGATAGCAAACATATTAGAAAATTCTTAGAATCTATAGACATCGATGATGATTATGAAATAACTTGTGCACTTGCTTTAGGTCACAGCGAAGAAACCCCAAAAATCAAGCCAAACAAATTTAAAACTAAATTTATCTAAAAAAAAGATCGATTGAATTCTGACTCACAATCAGTTTTCAATCGATCTTTGTATTTTAGAAGTTATCGTAATAAATTCTGTCGTCAGTTACTCCAACTTCGTTCAATGCTTTTGTCAAAGACTCTATCATTCTTGGTGAACCGCATAGGTAAGCTGAGCTGTTCTTACCAGTTTCTTTGCAATATTTCTTGATTGCATCGTCAGCATGTCCAGTTTCTCCTTCCCAATTCATTTCAGGAGTTGTTCTTGACAATACTGGGATAAATTTGAAATCGTACAAATCTTCTTCAAATTCTTTCAATTCATCTAACAAGAATAAATCATCTGGAGTTTTGGCCCCAAAGTAGAATCTTGCTTTTCTCTTAACATCATGATCTCTCATATGGTTAAGGATAGATCTTATTGGTGCGAAGCCAGTTCCAGCTGCTCCCAATATAATTTCAGTATCTTCATCATGATAGTAGAAATCACCATAAGGACCATTAATAGTAACCTTATCGCCTTCTTTAAGAACTTTATGGCAATAAGTTGTACAGATACCCTTGGTATAACCAATTAACAATTCTATATGTTTTTCATCTTTAATACTAGATGCAATAGAATATGCTCTGAATACTTCTTCATCTGATCCTTCATATCCATCGCCTTTTGGATATTCTTCTGCTTTTAATTGTACATATTGACCTGGCTTAAATTTGATTGTTTCTCCTTCTGGAAGTTCAAATCTAAACTTAGTTATTCTATCAGTCAAAGGTAACTTTTCAACAAGAGTTGTTTCGTATTCTTTTACATTAAATAATTCTTCTGGAATTTGAATCGAAATATCTTTTTTAACTTTTACTTGACAAGATAATCTAACGCTATCGTTAAGTTCATCTTCTGTTAACATTGGTTTTTCTGTAGCAAGTACAGGACCTGCTCCATCCAAAACTTTTACTTTACAGTAACCGCATGATCCTTTTCCACCACAAGCTGATGGAATGAATACTTTTTGGTTTCTAAGTGTAGATAATAAACTATCTCCACCATCTACCGTAAATTCTTTATCGTTATTAATAGTTAGTTTTACTTCACCATAATCTGCAATGTATTTATCTGCAAATGAAAGTAGCAATGCAAATAATGCACATAACACAGACACTACAATTGTTGTTATAATTATTTGTCCCATGATTCCTCCTTATGATATTTGAACTATACCAGAGAATCCGATGAATGCCATCGCCATGATTCCAGTTATAATTAAAGTTAGAGGAGATCCTTGGAGACCTTTTGGCACAGATGAATCTTTGATTTTGGATCTAATTCCAGCCATTGATACAATTGCTAGCATCCAACCAAGTCCACTTCCTATTGCAAATCCAACTGTTTGCAAGAAGTTGTAGTTTCTGATTACCATGAACAAACTTACCCCTAAAATCGCACAGTTTACTGTGATAAGTGGCAAGAAAATTCCCAATGCGTAATACAAGTTCGGAATGTATTTTTCCAAAATCATTTCCAATAATTGAACAAATGCTGCTATCGATATAATAAATATTATATATCTCAAATATTCTATATTAAATCTAACAACTAATTTGTATAAGAAAAAGTTGATTATAGTTGTGATTGTCAATACGAATGTTACAGCTATTCCCAATCCTGTTGCAGTTTCAATTTCTTTACTTACTGCTATGAATGAACACATTCCCAAAAAGTTTGAGAAAATCATGTTTGAAGTAAAGATTGATGCAAAAAATATAACTAAAGGACTAATTGTCATTACTTAGCATCTCCTTCCTTTTTAAGATGAGCATTAGCAATCCACATAACAATAGGTAAAATGAAGAATGCTGCTGGTGGCATAACCATCATTGTCCAAGGCACAAAACTTTCAGGCATTATTCTGAATCCAAATACACTACCGAATCCCAATAATTCTCTGATTAAAGCTATAAGCACAAGTACTACAGTATAACCCAAACCTGATGCCACACCATCTACAAAACTACTTACAGGATCGTTACTAATAGCAAATGCTTCTGCACGTCCCATTATTATACAGTTGGTAATAATCAATCCAACATAAGGTCCTAATGTTTTACTCATTTCTGGCATGTAAGCCTTTAAGAAAATATCAACTATTATTACGAAGAACGAAATAATAAATACTTGAACCATCATACGAATGTGTTTTGGAGTTACTTTTCTAAGTAAACTAATCAAAAACGATGAACATCCTGTAACAAACGCTAGGGCGAGTCCCATAACCAAGGAGTTCATACACAAGTTTGTTACTGCTAATGTGGAACAAATTCCAATAACTTGAATAAGAACAGGGTTGTCATCAAGCAATCCATTTTTCAATAATTTAGTATATTTATTTGAATTAGCCATTATTTACCTCCATTCTTAATAAACTCATTCACATCTTCATTAATCATATTAACAACAAATGTAGATGTTTGAGTAGCGCCGCTTATAGCATCAATGTTACCGCCATTTGCAGGTTTATTGATTACAATTTTACCGTCAACTGGTTTTGAAATATCCAAATCTCTGTATTGGTTTTTGTATTCATCTTCTGTAATACGTCCACCCAAACCAGGAGTTTCATCTTGTTTAATAAATTCAATTCCAACAAGTTTTTTCATATCTTTAGTTATTCCTACATATCCACTAATAGAACCCCAAAGACCAGGACCGTTAACAGGAACTGCATAAGCTTTTTCTTCTCCGTTTTGTTTTAAAACATAAAGCTTACTGTCTTTGTAGTCTTCTTCTACTACATTGTCTTTGAAAGTCTTATCGATATTTGATGCAGAAGTATCTTTAGGTAAAATATTGAATACATTCAAAATCTTATGTTTTAATTCTATATCTTGATTGAATTTTACTGTAGGAGTTGTAACTTGATTTAACAAAGCCAATGCTAATGTCAAAACTAGTGTCAATCCCAACATAAAAATTACTGGATATACGACTGATTTTTTCTTAGCCATTAACCTTGACCTCCTTATTTGATTTTGCTTTTTTATTGGCTTGAACTTTATTCACGCAATAATCGATAATTGGTGCAAAAGTATTGCCAATAAGAACAGCAAACATTACTCCACCTGCGAATAATGCAAATCCTCTGATAATTACGGTCACAATTCCTATAATAAAACCATAAATCCACTTACCAATTGGAGTCTTAGCTGCAGATACTGGATCTGTTGCCATGAACACAGTACCGAATAAAAATCCTCCCATTAGCATTCCATAAATAGGATTAGGAACAGAAGTTACTCCCATAGCATTAAATACTAAACTTAATGCGCAAAAACCTAGTACACTTCCTGCCATAATTTGCCAACTTGCAACTTTTTTATAAATCAAGTAAATTGCCCCAATTATAATCAATACTTTACAAGTTTCGCCAATAACACCAGGAATTTGTCCCATAAGCATTGTTGGGATTGTTTCAAATGTTGAGCGCACCTTAAATGCAGTCATCGGAGTTGATTGTGTCATTGAATCCAATGATTTGGTTAAGTAAGTTCCAAATCCTCCTGGAAAACCACCCACAGCTTTGTTCCAGTAAATAGTCATTTGTTGAGGAAAATTAACATAAATAAATACACGAGCCACTAAGGCTGGATTGAAAACATTTTTTGCAAATCCTCCAAAAACCATCTTCCCGAAAAATATACCAAATGCTATACCAACAGCTGAAATCCAAAAAGGAATTGATGGTGGCAATGTCATTGTATACAAACAGGATGTGACAATAGCTGCTTCAGATACTTTGTTTCTTTTGAATATTTTAGAATTAGACAAATATTCAACAAGGCATGCAACAATTATGTTTAGCAAAAATAAAGCTAACACTCTTAGACCATAAAAATATATCGCCACTAAAGCAATTGGCAAAAGAGCATACATAACAGGATGCATCATTTTTTGTTTCATAAAATACTTATTATAAAACTCTTTCAAACCTTTCACCCCTTATAAAAATTTAATTATATATAAAACCCATAAAATACGGATGTGTTTTAATCGATAAAAGCTTTTCACTATGTAGTGATTAAAAACATTTCTTTAGTTAATCATATCATAAAGCACACTAAAATCAATGATAAAATTTGTTATTTTTAATTATTACCATATCATTTAACAAAGATATTAACAATATATAATATACCCATTTGACCATAAAAATAATTATCTAAAATATTTTTCTTCACAAAAAAATCGACCCAAATTAATAGATCGATTCGAAAATTATTCTTGATTTAATTTTATTAGAGTTTTGTTTTTCTGATATTTTTTGCGATTTGTCTTAACTAATAAAAAGTAAAGTCCTGCAAAAGGAACTGCCAAGTAGAAAGTAACAAATCTGTTGATTGCCATTATACTAAATGCCAAAGATTTCGGCATAAAAGATGAGTACACAAGCATCATACTTCCTTCGATAACACCTACTCCACCTGGAATGTGAACACTTTCAAATGAAATAGTCACCACCGCTTGAATTAAAACCAAAGTCATAAAATTATACGAATTTAATCCAAATGATTTGTACAAAATCGCAGGAATTGCAAACGAAAACAAAAGCATCGGAATAGAAATGCATAATAATTTTACAAAAACTTTTTTATTGTTAATCAAAAACTTACCGAAATTTTTATGTTCTTCAATCGTCTTGCTTATATCTTTTTCCGATTTGCTGAAACGTTTAAGTAACTTTGTTTTTGAAAAAATAGTATTGAAAAACCTGATTACTCTAGCTGCCAAATCACTGTCAAACATCAAAAAACCAATTCCAATTACAAGAACCAATTGACACGCAATCCCATATATAACTAAATATTTAAATTCAGATATTGATGCAATTCTTCCAACCAATCCAAATATCATAGCAACAAAGAAAATAATCACCATTGACAAGTGATAAATCCAGTTAAAAGAGAGTAATGAATTTATCGTAGTTAATGAATCGATATTATCCGTTCTCATTGTATGATATTGCAACGGTTGTCCAAGGCTACCACCTGGAGATATCATACTAAAAAAATAATCCGTAAATGTATATCCGAAGCACCTTTTAAACGATACATCATATCCTTGTATACTTAGAAGATATTTGTATGA
Organism: Finegoldia sp.; assembly: GCF_046991905.1. Lineage (NCBI taxonomy): Bacteria > Bacillati > Bacillota > Tissierellia > Tissierellales > Peptoniphilaceae > Finegoldia > Finegoldia sp. Next base: position 7,072 of record NZ_JBKWZF010000006.1, read on the forward strand.
TATAGCTTCCAGTAGAAAAAACATAAACATAGTCAAAACACATGCTGCTATGAAAACTGGTTCTATCTTTTTTATTACATCAAAAGCATCATCTGCTCCAATTTTGTTTTTTATGAAAAAAATTACTCCTAAACTAAATGCAAATACTAAAATTGCTCTTAAAATTGTGTTTTTGTTCTTCATCTTCCACCTCATATGATATAAGTATACCACTAGTGTAGTACAGTTTGCAATTAGTTTTTTTAATTGTTGACTTTTTGTAAACTTTTCAAAACAAAAAGCCCACCGATTTTTCATCAGCAGGCTAATTCATTATTTTCTTATAACTTCAATTCTAACATTTTCTCCATTCAAATCAACATCTTCACCATCTACATTTTCATCAATAATTATATCGACAGTCAATGTTTCATCTTTTATGAAGTCTTCATATTGTTCAATTGCTTTTTTAATATCATCTGTAGGATTAATTTTAATGATTATATTATCCAATACATCAAAGTCATTTGATTTTCTCATTTGTTGAACTTTACTTACAAGTTCACGAGCATATCCTTCCATTAACAAATCGTCAGTGATTTCTGTATCCAAGATTACAAAATAATCTCCTTGCATTGTCACATCGAATCCTTTTTTGGAATTAATTCTTACATCAACGTAATCTCTCTTGATGTCAATGTCTTCATCGTCTAATTTAATATTCAAATCTGATTTGTCTAGTTTTGATACGAAATCTTTTGCGTTTATATCTTTCAAATAATTTCCGAAAGATTTGATGTGTTTACCAAGAATACTACCTGCAACTTTGAAGTTAGGTTTTAGTTCGTAATTCATAAATTCAGACAAATCCTTCTTGTATTCGATATCTTTTAAGTTGATTTCTTCCTTGATTAAATCCTTGAACTCTTCAATCTTATCCTTAAATCTTTCATCTAGTACGATTTTCTTCAATGGTTGACGAACTTTAATATTAACTTCTTCACGAGAAGCTCTTGCAAGAGTTACAAAAGTTCTTACCATTTCCATTTTTTCTTCAAGATTTTCATCGATTAAATCTTCATTTACCTTGTCAAAATAAGCTAAGTGAACAGATTTTTCGCCAGTTAAATCGTGATACATTTCCTCTGCTATAAATGGAGTAAATGGCGCTATTAATTTAGTAAGGCCAACTAATATTTCATAAGTTGTGTTGTATACAGCTTTTTTGTCAGTATCCATTTCAGTTTTCCAGAATCTTCTTCTGTTACGTCTGATGTACCAATTTGATAAATCTTCGATAACAAAGTTAGAAATTTCTCTGGCAACTTTAGTATATTCAAATTGATCCATGTTTTCAAAATAGAATTTTTGTAGATTTGTAAACTTAGACAAAATCCATTTATCAATTACAGCTCTATCTTTGTATTCTACAAAATATTCTGTAGGGTCTGTTTCATCAGTTGTTGCATACATTTGGAAGAAGTTATAAGTGTTTCTGAATGATCTGAAGAATTTACTTTCAACTTCTTGTAAACCACTTACATCGAATTTTGTTGGAATCCATGGTGGTGATACATAAAGTGAGTAAAATCTAACAACGTCTGCTCCATATTTATCGAATAATTCGATTGGATCAATTGTGTTTCCTCTGGATTTACTCATTTTCTTTCCATCTTTATCCAAGATTAAATCATTTACCAAAACATTTTTGTATGGTGCTTTTCCTGTAATCATTGTAGAAATAGCTAACAATGAATAGAACCATCCACGTGTTTGGTCGATTCCTTCGTTGATGAAATCTGCTGGGAACACTTTATCAAAATCATCTGTATGTTCAAATGGCCAGTGTTGTTGTGCAAATGGCATAGCTCCAGAGTCAAACCAAACGTCTATAACGTCTTTTTCTCTAGTCATAATTTCGCCACATTCTGGACATCTAATATGAACGTCGTCAACGTATGGTCTGTGAAGTTCGATATTTTCATCTATATCTTCAATAGCCAATTCTTTTAATTCTTTTCTTGAACCAACAGAAAGTGTGTGATTACATTTATCACATTTCCAAATATTTAATGGAGTTCCCCAGTATCTATTTCTAGAAATTGCCCAGTCTTTAATATTTTCAAGCCAATTTCCAAATCTACCTTCTCCAACATGTTCTGGATACCAATTTACACCGTTATTGTTCTCAACTAATTTATCTTTTAATTTGCTAACTTCAATGTACCATGATGGTTTTGAATAATAGATAAGTGGTGTGTGGCATCTCCAGCAGTGAGGATAATTGTGTTCAATTTTTTGTTTTCTAAATAATTTGTTTTCTTCTTTTAATCTTTGTAAAACTTCTGGATCTGTATCCATAACATGTTGACCATCCCATGGACCGCCAACGAATTTTCCTTCTTCATCAACAGGATTGATTAATGGCAAATCGTATCTTCTTCCTGTTTGATAGTCGTCTTCCCCAAAAGCTGGCGCTGTGTGAACAATTCCTGTACCATCTTCAACAGTTACATAATCTGCCAAAGTCACATAAAATGCTTTTTTGTTAATATCATAAATAGGTAAAAGTTGTTCGTATTCCATATACTCCATGTCTTTACCTTTTAATTCTTTGATTAAAGTGTAGTCTTCGCCTTCGTGACCCAACAAATCGTGTGCTTTGTTTTTTGCAAGATATATTTTTTCTCCGTCTTTTTCTGCCAAAATGTAGTCAATATCTGGATGAACTGTCAAACAAACATTTGATGGCAATGTCCATGGAGTTGTAGTCCATGCCAAGAAGTATTCATCTGCATCTTTTCTTTTGAATTTAACATATGCTGTTGTAGTTTTGATATTTTCATATCCTTGTGCAACTTCATGTGATGCAAGACCGGTACCACATCTTGGACAATATGGAAGGATTTTCGCTCCTTCATAAATCAATCCGTCCTTGTACATTTTGTCAAGCAATGCCCATACTGATTCAATATAATTATTGTCCAAAGTAATATATGGATCATCCATATCCACATTGTATGCCATTCTATCTGACATTTCTTGCCATTTTTCTCTGTAAGAAAATACAGATTTCTTACATTCTTCGTTAAACTTTTCTACACCGTAATTTTCGATTTCTTTTTTATCATGAAGACCAAGCTTCTTTTCAACTTCGATCTCAACTGGAAGACCATGAGTATCCCAACCAGCTTTTTTATAAACTTTGTATCCTTGCATTGTTTTGTATCTGCAAGTCATATCTTTTAACGTTCTACTAATAACGTGATGAATTCCTGGTTTTCCATTTGCAGTTGGAGGGCCATCGTAAAATACATATCTATTTTCTTCATCTCTACTGTTGTAAGTTTCATTCAAAAGATCAATCTCTTTCCAATACTTACTAGTAGCCTGTTCACGTTCTTTAACAGGTTTCTTAGAAAGCTCCTTAAACTTTTTCATAAACAAATCTCCTTATAAAATAATTAAAAAATCCCTTGGAAAATTAATTCCAAGGGACGAATAAACCGCGGTACCACCCTAATTGTGTAAACCTCTCATTTCTTGTAACGTCAAGTAATACGCACAAACCTATTAGATCTGTGAGCTTCTTTCAGATGATTCGAATATTTCTTAATTTATCCCTCTCACCAAACAGGATTCTCTGTAAAATCAATCAAAATATTCCGTTCTGATCACAGCTTTTAATAGAATTATAATATTATATTTTTAATAATTTGTCAAATATTTATGAAAATTATACAAAATTTCTCAAGCTAATGCCAATAAATTGTTTTAAAAATGCTATAATAATATAAAGGAGTGATTAAAGTGATTACAACAACAATTGTATTATTTTTATATGTAATAAATGCAATAGGATTGTGGAAAATGTTTGAAAAAGCTGGAATATTTGGATTGTGGAGTTTTGTACCATTATTAAATATCTGGCTATTGTTCAAAATAGTTTATGGAACAGGAATCGCATCCCTGGCACTACTAATTCCAATAATAAATTTCTTTGTAATTTTGCATCTAAACTACTCACAAGTAAGAGTCTACGGACAAGAGGATTTGCTTTTCAAAATAATTTCAGTATTCTTTCCTCATCTTACAAGAGTATATATTGGATGGAGTGAGCTTGAATATATCGGACCCCTTAGATCTTTAGGTTAGGAATTAAAAATGAAAAACTTTAAAAATTTTAAAATCATTGCATTAGCTTTTGTATTAGCGATTTTCATATCACAACCAACATCAGCTATAAAGCAAATCGAAAAAGCTTCAATCGAAGGAAAAAATAGATACGAAACAGCAATACAAATATCAAAAAAATCTTATCCAAAAACATCCGACAAAGCTATAATCGTAAATTCTGAAAGAATAGCAGATTCGTTGTCTGTAGGAGTGTTGGCTCATAAAATAAATAGCCCGATCCTTTTAACAGATTTTGCTAAAATTAACCAATCTACATTAAAAGAAATCCAAAGACTTAAATCTACAAATATTATACTTGTAGGCGGCACTCAAAGTATTTCCAAATCACAAGAAACAAATCTAATAAAACAAGGTTATAATGTAAGAAGAATATCTGGAAAAGACAGAATTGATACATCATTTGAAATAGCAAAAGAACTTTCTAACCTTAACCAAACAAAAAAGTTCGACAATGCATTTGTAGTTCACTCTACCAAATCAATCGTAGATTCAGCAAGTGTCAGTGCAGCTGCATGTCGTATGAATAGTCCAATTTTATTCGTAGGAAATGATCTAAAATCATTTAAAGAAAAATTTGCAAACTATACATTCAATAACACATATCTAATAGGCGGAGCTACAGCAAAATTATCAAATAATTTTCAAAATTCGAAAATCATTTATGGAAAAAACAGAAACGATACAAGCATGAAAATAGCCGCTATATTCTTCAGCAATTCAAATTCTATCTTCATAGCAAAAAACGGCGATCATAGATTTTCTGAATTGATAGATTGTGTAACAGTAGCACCATTAGCCGCAAATGAAAAAAGTCCGATAATATTTGCATCAGCAAAAAACAACCTTACACAATCAGAAAAACTTTTCTTTGATAAATTAAATCCCAATAAAATAACATTAATAGGCGGTGGACTTCATGCTAAATTTGACGAAATAATCGGCAAAACTCCACCTAAAAAAGACTACTTACTTTTGAAAGTTCCTCAAATAAACCAAAACAAATCGGGTTTGCCAATGGGTTGTGAAGCAGCATCACTTTTACAATGTTTGCATTACAAAAACATCAAAACAAACACCAATATTCGTCAATTTATAAAAGAAATGCCCCTTGCAAAAGACAACAACCCAAATCATGGATTTGCAGGCTCACCTTTCAATATCGACGAAAGAATTTATCAATCGATATTACCAGAACCTCTCACAAAATGGGCAAACAGATATGCAAACACAGAAAATATCTCTGGAAAACCTTCAGAATATATAAGAGAAGAAATTGCAAAAGGAAATCCAGTAATATTTTTTGGAACGTACAAATTCAGAAACCCTACATTCAAAGATTACTTCTGGGGAAAAAATGCACTCTACAACGCACACGTAATGGTAGTGGATGGCTACGATAAAAATAGAATGCACATCGTGGATCCAGCAGAAGATAAACCAAGTGGGTATTGGATATCGCGCTCACTTTTCGATAAAAGATACAACATCAAAAAATACGCCGTAGTCGTTAGATAGTCAGTAATACTAAAAAAGCCACCGTAGGGTGGCTTTTAAAATTATTCTTTTTATTATTCCATCTAACCGAATTTTATTCGTAGTAAGTTTTGAATTGTTGTACTAATTGAGCTGCGATTACACTTGATGGTCTAATTTTAGCTAATTCTTGTTTTGCACGATCAATTGCTTTACCAACTTCTGCTCTCTTATCGCCATGTCTTCTTGCTTGAATAGCTTTGTTCATAGCTTCTTTTAAAGCTTCTATTTCAGTTTTACTTGCTCTGTAATCTTCGCTGTTTAATGCTTCGAATACTGCTTGGTCTAATCTGTCGCCTAATTGATAGATTTCTGCAACTGTTTCTTGTGGTCTAAGTCTCATTAATGTAATTTCGTGAATTTCTGCGTTTAATTTGTCAATTACTGCTCCTGACATATTTTTTAATTCATGATATTTTAATGATCTAGCTTTTGCTAATTTGTGATCCAAATCTGATCTTACATAGATATTTGCAGTATCATTTAATCCAGCATCTGGATAGCTTAATAATTTTTGTGATAATGCTTCGAATTGTGCCATGTAAACTTTCATATCTTCAACTGTGTGGAATGGAGAAGCTGCTATTACGAATCCTCCGAAGATGTATTCAGCGATTTCTGCGTGAGCTGCATCTACCTTGTATCTTAATTGAGTTGTAGCAAATCTGATTGCTCTTCCCATTCTTCCTAATAACAATAATCTTTGTGGAATAGATGATAAATCATAAACATCTGCTACTCCCATTCCTACTGCTGTATGGTCGATTTTGTCGCTGATTTCAAGAGAAGTTTCGTTGAATTTGTCAACCATTTGTTGTTCGTCTTCTCTTTTAACTTGGATTGAGTTTACTTCGTTTTGAATTGATTTGATTTGTCTTTTGTATACTTCTGCTTCATCAATTCCTAATTTTTCAGTTTCTTCTGCTCCTTGAACGATTTCAAGTTTGTCTTCTTGAGCATAAGATATGGCTGGGGCTACTGTTCCCAACAACATACTAGATAGTAATACTACTGATAATGTTCTTTTTAACATAATTTTCATCTCCTAATAATTTAGTTCAAATGTTTTTACTTGGTCTTTTAATTCAATTTTAACGTTGAAATCTTTAACCCATGTTCCAAATTCAAATCCGTTGTATTTAACTGATGCAACTCCATTGTTAAAGTAAACTTCTCTTACAATTGCTTTTTTTGTATTAGAAACAGTTACTTTGGCTGGTCCATTGTATTTCTTCCCATTTTTTGTTGCTTTGAATTCGATTGAGAATATTCCTGCTTTTCTTTCAGAAGGGTTGATTTCTGTTATTTGATATTCATCTTTATCAATTTTTTTGATTACGTTTAATTTGAATTTATTTGTTACGCCGTTTTTTGTAGTTGCAGTAATTGTTGTTGAGCCTTCTGCAACTGCTTTGATTGTTCCTTTTTCATTAACTGTAGCTATAGCTTCGTTATCTGATTTGTATGAAACTTCTTTTTCTAATGCATTTTCTGGGAATACAAATGTCTTTGAAGCCAAATCAAATGTATCTCCAACTTTTAATGTAGTAGATTTTACTGAGAAACCAATATTTTTAACTTCATAAGTGTCTTTTCCAACTAATGAATTGTTTACAACTCCGCCACCATTTGTATTAGTGTTAAGGTATTCAGAGTTTTCTCCTGTAGCTTGTAAGAATGGAATTCCTTCTACGCTGTGACCAGGTTCTACGATGTGAAGTTCAAAGTTTGATTTTGCATAACCATCTTTTGAAATTACTGTAATCATAACAGTTCCAGTTCTTAGTGGAATGATTGTTTTTCCAACGACTCTTGCCATGAATGCATTAGATGAGTAGATGAATACTTCTTTGTCTTTAACTTCATTTGGTCTTACTACTGGGCTGATTGTTGTTGTTTTATTGATTGAGATGGCTCCCATATTGCCTTCTTTAAATTCAATTTTTTCAGCTTTGATTTTTGGTCCAGTAATTTTTTCCATTGCTTCGTGAAGTTTCTTAACTTGTTCATCTAATTCACCACATTTTACTGTGATTCTGAATTGCAAACCTACTGTTTTTGAAATTTCTTCACTTAATTCTCTTACGATAAATGAATTACCGAATTTTGTTCTTGAAGCACGTACTTTTTTAGCTTCTCCGATTTCTCTCCAAACTGCAGCTTTTTTGTATATAGTAGCTATATCATTTGGTCCTAAATCAGGATAAGCTAACAATTCTTGTTCTAATTTGTCAAATTGTTGGATGTAATCCATAATTTGTTGTTCACTAGCAAAAGGGTTAACAGCATATAATAATCCAGTAATTATATATTCTGTTATTTTAGTGTGAGCTGCTATAACTTTGTTAGATAGTTCTGTAGTTGCAAATCTGATTGCTCTACCAATTCTAATCATTAATTGAACTCTGACTGGAATTGTAGTTAAATCATAGATTGTATTTTCTAATGCTCCTACTGCTCCTGCACTTCCTACTGCTTGGCGTTGTTTCATTTCAGCAATTTTGATTTCTTTGTCTAAGAAATCATGTGCTTCATAAAACTGATCCATAACTTCCTTGTACTTTTCATCAGCTGGTTCTATGTCTTCAACTGATTTTACAGCTTGTGTCAAACCTTCTTTTAATTCTGAGATTTCAAGTTTAGGTTCTTCTTGTTTCACTTCCAAAGAATCTGCGAAAACTTCACTCAAAGGTGCAACAGCTATAAATGTCAAAGCGAACACTAAAATCATTGCTAATGATTTTTTTAAATGTTTCATATTTCCCTCCTATGAACTAAATATTTTATTTAACAATCGGCATTATCCGTTATTGATTAAAACCCAAATTTAACTGTTTCTTTGTGGCCTCTAATAGTTATTGTAGCTTCGAAATCTTTTCTCCACACTCCAAATTGTCCTCCATGAAATTTAGATTGTGCATGACCTGAGTTGAAATATATTGTTCGATTTAACTCTCTATTTCCACTTTTTACTGTAAGTTTTGCAGGTCCAGAATAACCTCTGTCCCCTTCTTTTGCATCTATAAATACTTTAAATATACCTGCATGTCGTTTTGATGGAGCAAATTTTTCTACAGTAATTTCGCCTTTTTCTTTAGGAATTACAATAATTGTAATACTTGTTTGTAATCCTTCTTTTGTCTTAATATCTAATTTAGTTCTGCCGATTTTTTTTGCTGTTATAACTGATTTTGAATCAATGTCAATTATATTGCTATCTCCAATTTTAAAATCAAAATCTCTCGTGGCAGTTTGTGGATATGCCAAAATTTTTGGATCCAAATCGAATTTATCGCCTTGTTTAATTGTTACAGATGGAACTGACACTCCCAAACTTCTGATAATTTTAGGATCTAATTCTTGATTATCTATTGGTGGTTTAGGTGGTATAATCGGAATTTCTGTATTATCTGGATCTGTTTTAGGATCATAATCATTATCTCCAATTACTTCAATCATTTTTCTATCTGGAACTCTTATTCCTTCTGGAGCAACCAATAGGTTAAATCTTTGAGTAATTTTACCATCTACAGTTTTGATTAAGATATTTGCATTCCCTACACTAACTGGATAAACTGTACCGTCATTTTTAACAACTGCAACATTTTTATCTAATGATTCAAAAACAACTGGATCATTATTGAATTTTTCAGGTTGTACTGTCGCGTGAAGTTTACCTTTTTTCTTAACGCTTATAAAACCTTGACTTCCTTCTTTTACAGTGATTGATGTAGGTTCTTCAATAACTTCATCAGGGTCAACTTCAGGAACTGTATCTCTTGGAAGAACTTCTCCTGTAGTTCCTATTGCTTTGATACAAGCATTAGCATTTTTGACTTCTTTTGTTAAATCAGTCCATTTTTCACCTTGTGATGATACGAATGATTGACCTTCTTGAGCTTTGGCTTTTGAAGCATAATCAGCAACTGGCATTTCAATTGGCATTGGATATTTGTAGTTTGATGCTGAGGAATCCATGTATGCTACTATTGCAAATTTTTCGCCTTTTTTAACTTTGATTTGTTTAGTGTCTAATGTGTAATATCCTGGATATTCAATAACACCGCTACCTATTTCTTCTCTGTTAGATGTTAAATCATCTGTAGATTTCAAGTCTTTTACCATATATAACTTATATTGAGTATTCATAGCAACTGTGAACAAACCAGCTTCGTAAATTGTTTGATCTTCTTCTGATGTGAATACATTTGCTATATAGCCTTGCATATTGTATCCAACACTTCTTGTTGCTCCGAAATCATCGTATTGTGAAATTACTGCATTAGGATCTTTTCTTTGAGGGATAAATACCGCATTGGATTTACCACAGAAACCATCGTAATATGATACATAATAGTAACCGCCATCCATAAAACTTGTTCCCCAGCTGTTTTTTACAATCCATGCGCCATCTCCAGGAGCTTTTGCTTGGAATAAATTCTTAGAGAAATTATCATCCCATCCTATAATAGTTCCTGCGTGGTCTGCTTTCCCGCTTCCTGGATTGTAGTAACTTTTAGTTTCTTTCTTTTCGTAATATTTTTGAGAACTTAAAGTTGTGTACACTCCACCGTATTCCATGATTGCTTGTTTAATTACATTTGTTTCGTTTGCATTGTGAACATCTGGAAGATAAATTACTTTATCAATATCAAATGCTCTTTTTACATTTGTAGGTGAAACATTAATGTATGCATCATACGGATCGTCCTTTTCTAATATTGGACCAGTTCCTCTCGCAAGATATGATGTTGCAATATCTCTGTTACCACCATCATTTGGGCCCCAATCAAAACCGTGCATGTTTCTCATGTGTTTTTCACTAAAATCATATTCTGTTCCAAATAATTTCAAATAAGATTCCATGGAACCATATGTTGCAAATGTCCAGCATGAACCATTTTGCCCTTGATTCTTTACGGAAGAAACTCTATTAGTCTTTCTCAAATCGTATTTTGCTGGCAATGCTGCTCTGGATACCGCCTTTACTGAATCGTAGGAAGTCTTCAATGGTGAAATTAACAATTCGTCACCTTTGGAATTTTCTTTAAAATTATTTTCAACAGGGCTTAGTTCCAGCCTAGAATTGTTTTGTTCCTCTGCAAACGTTGGACTAGTTATTGCCATTGATGAAACAAGAACTGTTCCTAGTAGTAGGCTAAGAATTTTTTTAATTTTCATAACACCCTCCTTTTTTTGATATGCTAATAATTCTCGAAATGCTACTATTTTGATAGCATTAATAAATATGCTTAAATTCTTAAAAAGATTTTTGTTCTCGATATTTATTAATTCAATTTATTAACTTTATTTACTACATTATATCACATAATTTAGAAATATCTATGTTTTTATTGAAATTTTACATTAAATATTTAATTTTTTACATTAATTAACTCCGATTTTAACATACTGCAGTATTAAATATGAGAAAATCACAATATTTCAAACTTATATGAAATGTTTATGAAATTGTTCAATGTATATATTTATCCTTCCAAAAGTAGTATAATATAATTGTTAATTCTTAATAGTGTTAAGTATACTATTTTAGTCATGAATTAATATTTAGAATCATTACAAGGAGTTGAAAATGAAAAGAAGAAATCTATTGCTATTAATCGCTGTTTTTACTTTGCAATCTATGTTTTCAACAAGTTTTGCAGATGGTCAAAACAAGTTCAAGTTAAACGATGATTTGACCGTAAAAGAAATCGATTTTAGAGAAGCACCTAGAAATCCAGCATTTAATAGACAACAAAGTAGTCCCAAGACTACGAAAAACTACGGTTCAAATGAAGATCCTTTTTTAGTTAACACGAATTACGATTTGTTTAATGAAAAAGAAGACATTCCTAGACAAAAAGCGTATGGTATTCCTGCAAACTATGATTTACGCCAACATAACAGAGTTACCCCTGTAAAAGCTCAAGGGCCAAACGGATCCTGTTGGGCTTTTGCAACTTATGGTTCTGCAGAATCAAATATGCTTACTAATGGTCAATTCACAGATTTTTCAGAAAAACATTTGAGAAATACTCACGGTTTTGACTGGGCTCCTGATCAAGGTGGTACAAGGGCAGTTTCTGCAGCTTACTTATCCAGATGGTCTGGTCCCATTTGGGAAAAAGACGATCCTTATTCTGCTTACGATTTTAGGTCTCCATACAATTTACTTCCAGCAAAAGAATTGAAGGAAGCTTTGTATATTCCAGATGTTAACAATAATCAAGATCGTGACAGATTAAAAAGAGCGATTATGAGATATGGTGCATCTTACACTACAGTAAATGGTGACACAAGTTACACTAATTTTTATTCTATGAGCCATTACAATCCTGGTTACGGTTGGCAAAATCACGCTGTCACTATTATAGGCTGGGACGATGATTATTCAAGATATAATTTCGGAATTACTCCTCCTGGAGATGGTGCTTGGCTTGTAAAAAATAGTTGGGGTGATCGTTGGGGAAATCAAGGTGGATATTACCATGTTTCTTATTATGATGCTCATATCGCAAAAGGTAACTGTATTTTTGTTTTAAAAGAAAAAGATAGAAATAAATCTATTTGGTATTATGATGATTTGGGAATGACTGATAGTATTGGTTACAACCAAACAGGCTGGTTTTCAAATATTTTTGGTCCTGTCAGTAGAACTAGTCAAATCGACGAGGTAGGATTCTTTGTTCCATCAAATGGCGCTCAATACGAAATTTATGTTAACACGAATATCGGTGGAAACAGTGGGTTCAACGACAAGGTACTAGTTGCCAGAGGAACTGTAGAAAACGCAGGATACACTACAGTAAAATTTAATGCACAAAAAATAAATGCAGGAGCATATTTTGCACCAATTGTTAAGCTTACAACTCCTGGTTACAGCTACCCTATTCCTATTGAGTCTATGATTTATGGATATTCGTCAAGAGCAAGATCAGGTTATAATCAATCATTTATTTCTAACGATGGATATAATTGGTCAGATTTGGCAAGAAATAGAGCTAATGCAAATGTATGTTTGAAAGCTTTCACAAAGCCTTATTCAGGTGTTAACCCAACGCCAGATCCTGAACCTGTCGATCCAACACCACAACCTGATGTTCCTGAGCCTAATCAAGAAATAAGAGTAAATAAAATTTTGGTTTCTGAAGATAACATCACGTTGAAACAAGGTGAAGACACTCAAATCGATGCTAAGGCTTATCCAGAAAATGCTACTAACAAAATATTGATGTGGTCATCATCTAATACAAATATTTGTTCTGTAAACAATGACGGTATAATAAAAGGACTAAACCCTGGACAATGTTATGTTACAGTTAAGTCAGCTGACAATCCTAGAATTTTGCAATATATTAGAGTTAACGTAACAGAACCAGAAAAACCAAACATCGATGATAGTGTTGACAAGGATGTTAAAGTTCAAAACATTATAATGTATCCTTCCTATAAAAAAGCTAAAGTTGGCGATAAGTTCAGAATAGACACTAGAATTTTACCATCAAACACGAAAAATCCTCAAATAACTTTGGAAAGTTCAGACGAAAACATCGCATCTGTAAATAATTCTATGGTGGTATGCAATAATCCTGGTAAAGTTAAAATAATTGCAAAATCAACTGATGGTTCAAACGTTTCAAACTTTGCTGTAATTTATGTAGAAGGTGAAAGTCCAGAAAGTAAAAATGCAGTAAACATCAAATCAAACGTCTACAGAAGTTCAATCTCTATAGGTAATACTAATAATATTTCTGCTGTAGTAACAGACTCCAATAAAAGAAATATTAAAGGTGCTAAGGTCAAATTCACTATCAATAAGCCATCTAAGAAAATTATAGAAAAAGAATTAACTACAAACTATCGCGGTCAAACAATTTTATATTTAAAGGCGAATGAATTAGATGAAGCTGGCACTTATAGCGTGAACATATTGGCTTCTGATTCTAAAGGAAACACAAACGAAGATAATGTAAGTTTTGAAGTAAAAGATAACAGAGTTTCTTTTGAGACAAAAGTGGATTTGGATAGTCCTGAAATTCAGTTAAATCAAGCATCAATGATAACTGTAAATTGCAAAAATAATACTTCAAGAATTTCAGGTGCTAATGTCGTACTAAGTATAACTGATGAAAATGACAACAAAGAAGAAAAAACATTTAAAACAGATAGAAACGGTAATAGCTACTATACATTTAGACCACAAAAAGCTGGAAGATATTACATTGAAGCCACTGTTTCTAAAAATGGATACAAAAATTCTTCTGCAAATACAACTTTAATCGTCAAAGAATCAGAAACTAAACCTGAGACAAAACAAACTGTAAAATTAAAATTTGAAACTGATAAGACTTCATATAATCTTGCAGATACAGCTAACATTAATATATTTGCCACAGATGAAAACGGCAAGAAACTTTCTAATTTGAAATTATATCTAAGAATTAGAAACCAAAAAGGATTCGACCAAACAATAACTAAAACTACTGATTCAAACGGTGTAGCAAAGATGTTCATAAAACAACAAACTGCAACATCTCCTACAGATTTTACAATAGTAGCTTGGCCAGAATCAAATTCAAATAATACGTTTGATTTCAGTGTTTCTTTTGGTAACTCAGACAAACTAGAAATAAACTCTATTTACAGTCCGTATAATATATATACGAAGTATAACAACAATTATGTAGTTCACAATTACATTAGAAAAATTAGATAAAAATAACCGCCCTTTATCAATATGATAAAGGGCGTGTTGTTTTAATTATTCAAATAATTTTTCAAGAATTCTTTGACTCTTTCGTGTTTTGGATTTGTAAACATTGTATGTGGATCTGTATCTTCAATGATGTAGCCTTCATTCATGAAACAAACTCTAGTGGACACATCTCTTGCAAATTGCATTTCGTGTGTTACTACTACCATTGTCATTCCTGTTTCAGCAAGTTTTGACATTACTTGCAATACGTCGTTAACCATTTCAGGATCCAGCGCAGATGTTGGTTCGTCAAACAACAAAACTTCTGGATTCATGCACAATGCTCTTGCAATTGCAACTCTTTGTTTTTGTCCACCTGATAGCATACTTGGCTTTTTGTGAGCATGCTCAATCATTCCTACAAGTTCCAAATATTTCTTAGCTTCTTTTATTGCAGAATCTTTGTCTCTTTTAAGAACTTTGATTTGTGCTACAGTACAATTTTCCATTACGCTCATGTTTTCAAACAAATAAAATTGTTGAAATACCATGCCGACTTTGGATCTAAATTTATTTTGATTGAATTTGGAAGAAAGTATAGATTCTCCGTGGTATAAAATATCTCCACCTGTTGGTTTTTCTAAAAGATTAATACATCTTAGCATAGTTGATTTACCAGATCCAGATGAACCAATTATCGATAAAACTTCTCCTTTTGAAATCGTAAAGTTAATATCCTTTAAAACTTCAACTCCGTTGTAACTTTTCTTCAAATGTTGCAATTCTATTATTTTATTTTCCATTGAACATTCCTCCAGTAGTTGCTTCCATTACGTATTCTCTATTGGTAGATTTTCTTTCAATGAATAACAAAAGTCTTGTCAATGAGAATGTCAACACGAAATATATAACACAAGTAACTGCATAAGTTTCAAATATATTATACGTTGAACCTGCGATAGATTTAGAAACAAAGAACAATTCAGTCACGCTAATTACATTCAATACTGACGTATCTTTGATGTTGATTACAAATTCATTTCCAATTGAAGGCAGAATGTTTTTGATGGCCTGCGGCAATATAACATTAATCATAGATTGTCCATGAGTCATTCCCAAAGCCTTACAAGCTTCCATTTGCCCAACATCTACAGAATTAATTCCTCCACGTACAACTTCTGACAGATAAGCTCCTGTGTTGACACTTACTATGAACAACGCTGCACTTATTGGCGCCATATCTATTCCTAGATACAATTTTGCTCCGAAATAAATCAACATGGATTGAACCATCATAGGTGTTCCTCTAAATATTTCTACATAGCAAGCCAAGATGAAATTGATAACTTTGTGAAGATAATAAGTGAATTTATTTTTTTCCTTATCTAGTTTCATATTTCTAATAACTGCTACCAAAATTCCTATCAAAAATCCTATAATTGTCGATACACTGGCGATAAACAATGTCATCAAGGCACCTTTTAAGAAAAGTGTTCCGTATTCACTAAAAATACTTTTAACTTTTGATAAAAATCCTTGTGGTTGATCTTTTTCGACATTTAATTTTACCATCTCTTGCATCAAATTATCTCTTTCTTCAGGGCTGATTTTCTTCAGAGCTTCGTTTATTTTATCAGTCAACTCAGAGTTTTTCTTCACCCCTATTGCAATTGATGTATCTTCAGCTGAAGTTTCAAATCCTTTAGCCTTATCAAACTCAATGTAAGAAAGTTCTGCATTAGAAGCTTCAGCACTCAATGCTTGTGGTTTTTCTGAAACATATCCGTCTATTTTTTCTGCCAAAACTGCTGAAAGCATAGAAGGGAAACTTTCCATTGCAGGTAGTTTATCGCAGTCTTTAATTTGGTCAATTACTTTATAGTGGAATGTGTTCAGTTGACCTGTAATTTTAAAACCCTTTAAATCATCCAAAGATTTTGCATTTACGTATTTATTGTCTTTTTTAGTTACAATTACCAAATCAGAGCTGTAATAAGTATCTGAAAAATCAATTTGTTCTTTTCTTTCCTTTGTTGGACTCATTCCTGCAATTATAGCGTCAACTTTGCCGCTCATAACTGCCGGTGCTAGTCCGTCCCATTCCATTTTTATTACAACTAATTTTTTCCCTAAACTATCAGCGATTTTCTTAGCAATTTGAAGGTCATATCCATTGGCATATTCGCCTTTACTGTTTTCAATAGGATAAGCTCCGTTTTCATCTGTAGATTGTGACCAGTTAAATGGTGCATAGTTCGCCTCCATTCCAATCACGAATGTATCTTTATCCGCAAAAGATTCGCTATTTGTGAAAACCAACATCATCATAAGTATCATCACTACTCTGACGAGTTTTCTTGTAAAGTTTTTCATTTACTCCCCCTTTTAGTATTCGATATCCATTAAATACAATCCGCATGGTTCTATCGTGATTCCCGCAGATTGTCTATCTTTGTTTTCCAAAGCATTTTTAAGCCAGTCGATGCTTTTTCTTCCTCTGGCTACATCAACCATGCTTCCAACCAAAATTCTTACCATATTTCTTAAAAAACTTTCCGCTTTAAATGTGAATACAATATCATCATCAATTTTTTCGATTGTAATTTCATCAATAGTTCTAATCGGATTAATGTCTTCTTCCAAATCATTCACAAATGATGTAAAATCATGTTTTCCGATGAGCATATCCCTACATTTTAGTAACAAATCAAAATCTAAGTAATATTTTCTGTGACCTTTGTAATCATTAAACCAAGGTTCCATGTAGTATTTGTTGCATAAAATGTATTTATATGTTTTGGATTTGGCACTAAATCTAGCGTGAAAATCCATATCCACTTCTTCAGCTTTAACAATAACAATCGAATCACTTGTGAAGTGGTTGACTCCCATTAGAAATTGGTTTGCTGAAATATCTGTGTCAACAATGAAGTTACATACTTGACCTTTTGCATGAACTCCTTTGTCAGTTCTTCCTGCTCCATTAATCTTAACTGGTTGATGAACCATTTTTTCTACTGCTTTTTCTATCTCTAATTGTACGGATGGCAAATCATTCAACTTCTGCCATCCGTAAAATTTTGAACCATCATATTGAACTGTTAATTTGATGTTTTTCATATTATTCTACTCACTATTATTAAAATGAATAATAAAATGATAACTCCATAAGCAACAAAATCTCTATTTTGATACGATAATTCATTAAGCCTTGTTCTTCCTTCTCCACCACGGTAGCATCTAGCTTCCATGGCAACAGCAAGTTCTCCTGCAATTTTTAGTGCATTTATGAATAATGGCACCAATAGTGGCACAAGGTTTTTAGCTCTTTTGATTATATTTCCTGACTCAAAGTCTGCACCTCTCGCCATTTGTGCTTTCATGATTTTATCTGTTTCTTCAAATAATGTCGGAATAAATCTAAGCGCTATCGTCATCATCATCGCAAATTGGTGAGCTGGAAATCCTATCTTAGAAAAAGGATGTAGCATTTTTTCCATTGCATCGGTCAATTCAATTGGCGAAGTGGTTAAAGTCAATAAACTTGTACCCAAAACCAAGAAAATTAATCGAAATGCCATGAAAAATCCCAAATTTAACCCAGATTTTGTAACTGTGAAAATACCAAATTTCCACACAACTTCTCCCGGTGTCATCAACACATTTAGTATGAATGTCAATAAAATAATAGGTAGAAGTGGTTTCACTCCTTTGAAAACAAAGTTTGGTTTTATCTTTGATATTTTGATTATAGCTATTAAAAATACTAAAACAGGAGCATACACCCAAAGTTTACTTATAAGAAAAATAGCGATAATGTATAAAAACGTAAAAGTAACTTTGACTCTTGGATCTAGTTTGTGAATTATGCTGTCCGATGCAAAATATTGACCGATTGTTATATCTTTTATCATAATTTTTTCTCCATAGCTTTCTTGATGCTTTCATAGGCTTGTTCTACATTCAAACAATCAGTTTCGACATTAATTCCTTTTTCTTTTAATCTTCTGACAACTTGAGTCGATTGTGGAATGCTAAGTCCGATTTTCTTTAGTTCGTCTTCTTTGCTGAACACTACTTCTGGTTTGTCGTCCATAAAAATTTGACTATTGTCAATAACAATTACTCTATTACAAAGTTTTGCGATATCTTCCATGCTATGACTTACTAAAATAACAGTCATATCTTCTCTTTCAAAAAGTTGTTTGATTTGATTCAAAATCATATCACGTCCCAAAGGATCAAGACCTGCAGTAGGCTCGTCTAACACCAAAAACTTAGGTTTCATCGCCAAAACTCCCGCAATCGCCACTCTTCTTTTTTGTCCGCCTGATAATTCAAATGGTGATTTCTCTTTCATGTGTTCAACATCTAACCCAACAGCTTCACATGCCCATTCTACACGTTCTTTGATTTCTTCATCTGTAAGTCCCAAATTCTTAGGTCCAAATTCAATATCTTTGTAGCAAGTTTCTTCGAATAATTGATATTCTGGATATTGGAACACTAGCCCAACATTTTTTCTAATATCTGTTTTGACTTTTGTTTTAGTTGATATTCCATCTACCAAAACATCGCCACCTGTTGGCTCCAAGAGACCATTTAAATGCTGTGCCAAAGTTGATTTACCACTTCCAGTGTGACCAATAATTCCTATAAACTCACCCAAATTTATCTCTAAGTTAACATCTTTTAGGGCTACTTTTTCAAATGGATTTGATTTGTTATAAATATGTTCTAAGTTTTTGCATTCTATCTTCATATCTATCACCTAACACTCTCCAAAGCTTCAACTAGTTCGTCTACAGTAAGGACATCACGTCTTACATTTATATTTGATTTGTTTAATAGGTAGCTAATTTCAGTGGGTTCTGGAACATCAAGCCCAATTTCTTTCATTTTCTCAACATTTGAGAAAACTTCTCTTGGAGTTCCTTCTAAAACTACCTCTCCTTCGTTGATTACGATTATCCTATCTGCATGTACACATTCTTCCATGTAATGTGTTATATGAATAATTGTTTTACCAATTTCTCGAAGCTTCAACACAGTATCCAAGATGTCTTTTCTTCCTTGAGGATCTAACATTGCAGTCGGCTCATCCATTAGTAAACATTTTGGATTCATCGCCAATATCCCAGCAATAGCAATTCTTTGCTTTTGACCACCAGATAGCAATGCTGGAGAGTGTCTTTTGTATTCGCTCATTCCTACTAGTTCAAGGCAGTCATCCACTCTTTTACGAAGTTCTTCTCTTGGAACTCCCAAATTTTCAGGTCCAAATGCAACATCTTCTTCGACAATTGTAGCAACCAACTGGTTGTCTGGATTTTGGAATACCATACCACACATTTCACGAATATTCCACAAGCTTTCATCATCTTTTGTATTCATATTGCCTACTAAAATGTCGCCTTCTGTAGGAATATATTGTGCGTTAATTAATTTTGCTAACGTGGATTTCCCAGATCCATTGTGACCCAATACACAGATGAATTCTCCTTCTTTAATATCTATGTTTAAGTTCTTTAATACTTCTTTTGATGAACCTTCATATTGAAAACTTAAGTTTTTTATTTCTATGATGTTTGTATCCTTTTTCATCAAAACTCCTTAATTTTATAAAAAAAGGGATGCGAACACACATCCCTTAATTCTTAAATATTATTTATCCTCATCTTGTAATGATTCGTAGTTTCCAGATTTTACTGTAGATTCTTCCTCTTCTTCAGATTCAGTTAATTCTTGTGCTTTTGCAGCTTCAATAATTTCTTCTTCTGATTTTCCGTCATAATCTACTTCAATTCTGTCATATTTTGCTATTCCTGTACCTGCAGGTATTAGTTTACCAATTATTACATTTTCTTTTAAGCCTATTAAGTGATCAACTTTTCCTTTAATAGATGTTTCTGTTAATACTCTTGTAGTTTCTTGGAATGATGCTGCAGATAAGAAACTTTCAGTTGCAAGTGATGCTTTTGTGATACCCATTAA
>NZ_JBKWZF010000006.1:27572-88161 GCF_046991905.1 Finegoldia sp.
TTGATTGAACCTTCTGTTAATGGTTCTCCCTTTTCAACATGATCTCCATCGTTAACTCTGATGTGAGATCCGTAAGGAATTTGGTATATTCTTTCTTCACCATCTTCAGCAGTTACTATAACATCATTTCTCTTTTTGTTTTCTTGAATTTTTACAGAACCTTCTATTTCAGTAATATATGCAAGTCCTTTTGGTTTACGAGCTTCAAATAATTCTTCAACTCTAGGAAGACCTGATGTGATTCCTACTCCGGCAATACCACCTGAGTGGAAAGTTCTCATTGTCAATTGTGTACCCGGTTCACCGATTGATTGTGCAGCGATAATACCTACGGCTTCACCAATATTTACATGTTTACCTGTAGCTAAGTTTCTACCGTAACATTTAGCACAAACACCGTGTTTCATCTTGCAACCAAGAACACTTCTAACTTTTACTTCCTTAATACCTTTTGATTCGATTTTTTCAGCGATTGCTTCATTAATCATATCATTCTTGTGAACGATGATTTCGCCAGTATCTAGATCAAGAATATCTTCAAATGCATATCTGCCGATAATTCTCGATTTCAAATCTTCTACTTGTCTGTTGCCGTCTTTGATTTCTTTTGCAACTATATATTCATCTGTGCCGCAATCATCTTCAGTTATTATAACATCTTGTGATACATCAACAAGTCTTCTTGTCAAATATCCAGAGTCTGCAGTTCTAAGAGCTGTATCTGATAGACCTTTTCTTGAACCGTGAGTTGAGATAAAGAATTCTTGTACTGAAAGACCTTCACGGAAGTTAGATGTGATAGGAATTTCAATTGTATTACCAGCAGTATCGGACATAAGACCACGCATACCACCTAATTGTCTGATTTGGTTTTCACTACCACGGGCTCCAGAAACAGCCATGATATTCAAGTTATTGTCATCAGGAAGGTTGTTCATCAACGCTCTTGTAACGTCTTTAATACATTGTTCCCAAATAACAATTACTTTCTTGTATCTTTCTTCGTTAGTAATATCCCCTTGAAGATAGATATCTTGAACCATATCAATTCTTTGTTCAGCTTGATCAATTATTGTTTTCTTAGAATCTGGAATTGTAATATCTCCCATTGATATTGTCAAAGCACCAATTGTGGAGTACTTGTATCCCATAGATTTAATATAGTCCAATAACTCAGCTGTTCTAATATTTCCATATTTTCTAAATGTCAAATCTATGATTTTAGATAGCATTTTCTTATCAACTTGCAAATCAACTTCAAGTGAATATGGATCTTCTTCTCTATTTACCATACCCAAATCTTGAGGAATTCCTTCGTTGAAAATAAATCTACCCACTGTGCTTTCTACGATTTTGCTTGTTCCATCGTTATTAACACTATCACGTTTAACTTTTACAATTGTTTGTAATGTTACATAATGCATTGCATAAGCTAGCATCATTTCGTCAATATCTTTAAATACTAAACCTTCGCCTTTTTGACCTTCTTTTCTTGTAGTCATGTAAAATGAACCAAGTACCATGTCTTGAGAAGGTGTAGTTATTGGCTTACCATCTTTTGGTGCAAGTATGTTGTTCGTACTTAACATCAAAAGTCTAGCTTCAGCTTGTGCTTCTGGTGAAAGTGGCAAATGGACTGCCATTTGGTCACCATCGAAGTCCGCATTGTATGCTGTACATACCAATGGGTGAAGTTTGATAGCTTTTCCTTCAACTAGAATTGGTTCAAATGCTTGAATACCAAGTCTATGCAAAGTCGGTGCACGGTTTAATAATACTGGATGATCGACTATAATATCTTCCAAAACATCCCACACTTTGTCGTTTTCTCTTTCTACTAATTTCTTAGCGTTTTTAACATTGTGTGAAATCTCTCTTTTAACTAATTCACGAATAACAAATGGTTTGAATAATTCAAGCGCCATTTTCTTAGGAAGACCGCATTGGTAGAATTTCAAGTTTGGTCCGATAACTATTACTGAACGACCAGAATAGTCAACTCTCTTACCTAACAAGTTTTGTCTGAAACGACCAGATTTACCTTTAAGCATATCTGACAAACTCTTTAATGGTCTGTTACCAGGTCCTGTTACAGGTTTACCACGTCTACCATTGTCGATAAGTGCATCTACTGCTTCTTGAAGCATTCTTTTTTCGTTTCTTACAATGATTTCAGGAGATCCAATATCCAATAATCTTTTTAGACGATTGTTTCTATTGATTACTCTTCTATACAAATCATTCAAATCACTTGTAGCAAATCTTCCACCTTCAAGTTGCACCATAGGTCTGATATCTGGTGGAATAACTGGGATAACATCCATAATCATCCAAGAAGGATCATTTTTGGATTCTATAAAAGCTTCAACAACTTCAAGTCTTCTTAAAATCCTAACTTTCTTTTGTCCAGTTGCGCCTTCAAAAGTTTCAGTAAGATTTTTGTATTCTTCTTGTAAGTCTATTTTTTGAAGAAGTTCTTTGATTGCTTCAGCTCCCATTTTAGCTCTGAAATCAACATCTTCTTCGTATTTATCGCAGTATTCTTCGTATTCTTGTTCAGTTAATAATTGTTTTTCGTATAAATCAGTTTTACCTGGATCTATTACTACAAATGATGCAAAATAAAGAACTTTTTCAAGTGCTCTAGGACTCATATCCAATAACAATCCCATACGTGATGGAATTCCTTTGAAATACCAT
Organism: Finegoldia sp.; assembly: GCF_046991905.1. Lineage (NCBI taxonomy): Bacteria > Bacillati > Bacillota > Tissierellia > Tissierellales > Peptoniphilaceae > Finegoldia > Finegoldia sp. Next base: position 30,273 of record NZ_JBKWZF010000006.1, read on the forward strand.
ATATGACTTACAGGAGTTGCAAGTTCAATGTGGCCCATTCTTTCACGTCTAACTTTTGATTTAGTAACTTCTACACCACATTTTTCGCATACAATACCCTTGTATCTTATTCTTTTGTATTTACCACAATTACATTCGTAATCTTTTGTAGGTCCAAATATTTTTTCACAGAATAAACCTTCTTTTTCAGGTTTTAGTGTTCTATAATTTATAGTTTCTGGTTTTTTAACTTCTCCCCAAGACCATTGTCTGATTTTGTCTGGTGAAGCCAAACCAATTTTCATAGCTTCAAAAGTATTTTTTTGTACCAAGGAGCCCTCTCCTTTCTTATAGTCTATCATCGCTGCCGAATTCTGTAGAATCATCGTCTTCTTCTATCAATTCGACTTCTTCATTATTTTCATCAAGTAATTTAACATCCAAAGATAATGATTGAAGTTCTTTAATTAAAACTTTGAATGATTCTGGAATTCCTGGTTCAGGAATGTTTTCGCCCTTAATAATAGCTTCGTAAGTTTTAACACGACCTACAACATCATCTGATTTTACTGTTAAAATTTCTTGAAGAGTATGAGCTGCACCATATGCTTCTAATGCCCAAACTTCCATTTCTCCAAATCTTTGACCACCAAATTGAGCTTTACCACCCAATGGTTGTTGAGTTACAAGAGAGTATGGTCCAGTTGATCTAGCGTGGATTTTTTCTGCAACCATGTGGTGTAGTTTCAACATATACATATATCCTACAGTTACTGGGTTGTCGAAGTATTCTCCACTTCTACCATCTCTTAACCAAATCTTTCCTGTCTTTGGATATCCTGCTTCTTCCAAAGCATCTTCTATTTCAAGGTCGCTTGCACCATCAAATACTGGTGTAGCAACTTTCCAACCTAATTTATTAGCTGCAAGTCCCAAGTGAACTTCAAGTACTTGTCCGATGTTCATACGACTTGGCACCCCTAATGGGTTAAGAACTACTTGTACTGGTGTACCGTCTGGTAAATATGGCATGTCTTCTTCTGGCATAATTCTAGAAACGACACCCTTGTTACCGTGACGACCACACATTTTATCCCCAACCATGATTTTTCTCTTAGTAGCTACGAATACTCTAACTACCTTATTTACACCTGGTGATAATTCATCGCCGTTTGCTCTTGAATAAGTTTTAACATCGACAACAACACCAGATTCCCCATGAGGAACTCTCAATGAAGTATCTCTTACTTCTCTGGCTTTTTCGCCAAAGATTGCTCTCAATAATCTTTCTTCAGCAGATAATTCAGTTTCTCCTTTTGGAGTAACTTTTCCTACCAAAATATCTCCTGATTTTACTTCAGCACCAATTCTTATAATTCCCTCATCGTCTAGATTTTTTCTCATGTCTTCGCCGACATTAGGAATATCCTTAGTGATTTCTTCAGCGCCTAATTTTGTTTCACGAGCTTCTGATTCGTGTTCCTCTATATGAACAGATGTCAATACATCGTCTACAACTAATTTTTCGTTTAAAAGCATCGCATCTTCGTAGTTGTATCCTTCCCAAGTCATGAATGCAATAAGAATGTTCTTACCTAAAGCCATTTCTCCCATATTTGTACTTGGACCGTCTGCGATTATATCATCAACATCAACCTTGTCCCCTTTATTTACGATAGGTCTTTGATTGAAAGTAGTGCCTTGGTTTGCTTTTTTAAACTTACGAATAGTGTACTTATCAACTTTTCTATCTTCGTCACGAGTAATTTCAATCATATCAGAAGATACTTTAGTAACTGTACCTTTGTGTTTTGCTTTTACAACAACACCTGAATCTTTTGCAGCCTTGTGTTCAATTCCAGTACCAATAATTGGCGCTTGAGTTGCTAACAATGGAACTGCTTGTCTTTGCATGTTTGAACCCATCAATGCACGAGTGGCATCGTCGTTTTCCAAGAAAGGAATCATAGCTGTACCTACAGATACGATTTGTTGTGGACTAACGTCCATAAAATCAACAAGTTCTCTTGGATAAATATCATTTTCGCCGTTAATACCACGACCAGAAACTCTTTCATTTATAAATCTTGAGTTTTCGTCTAATGGTTCGTTTGCTTGTGCAATTATATATTTATCTTCTTCATCAGCTGTCAAATATACAATATCTTCTGTAACTTCTCCAGTTTCTTTGTCTACACGTCTGTAAGGTGTTTCCAAGAATCCATATTCATTAGTAGTTGAATAAGTTGTCATAGAAGTTATAAGACCGATGTTTGGTCCTTCTGGTGTTTCTATTGGACAAATTCTACCGTAGTGAGAGTCGTGAACGTCACGCACTTCAACGCCTGCTCTATCTCTTGACAATCCACCAGGTCCTAATGCAGATAATCTTCTCTTATGTGTAAGTTCTGCCAATGGGTTTGTTTGTTCCATAAATTGTGACAATTGACTTGAACCAAAGAATTCTTTGATTGCAGCTGTAACTGGACGAACATTAATCAATGATTGTGGAGTTGCCAAGTCAGGATCTTGAGTGCTCATTCTTTCTCTAACAACTCTTTCCATTCTTGATAGACCAATTCTGAATTGATTTTGTAACAATTCCCCAATAGTTCTAACACGTCTGTTACCCAAATGGTCGATATCATCTGTAGAACCAATTCCAAAGAATAAATTGAATTCGTAGTTAATGGATGCCAAAATATCTGAATGGATTATATGAATTGGGGATAATTGATGAACATTTTCTTCAATTGCTCTTCTGATTGATTTTTCGTCATCATTTTCTTCCAAGATTTTTTCCATAATAGGATAATAAACTTTTTCTGACAAATTCAAATCAGATAAATCCATATCCAAACCAAAACTATCCAAATCAACAAAGTGGTTACCAATAACACGAACACTTTGACCTTCGTGTCCAATAACATCAACAACATTGATACCTGCATTTTCGATTCCGATTGCCATTTCTTCAGTAATCAAATCTCCTGCAGTAGCTAATATTTCTCCTGTTGATGTATCCACAACATCTTCTTTTGCTTTTTGATTAGTTATTCTGTCTCTCAAAGATAATTTTTTATTAAATTTGTAACGTCCTACCTTTGCTAAGTCATATCTTCTACTGTCGAAGAACATGTTGTTTATCAAAGGTTCTGCACTTTCTAAAGATGCAGGATCTCCTGGTTTTAATTTCTTATAAATTTCAATTAAAGCACTTTCTCTGTCTTTTGAAATTTCTTTTTCGAGAGTTTTTCTTAAAATTTCAGAATCTCCCATAGCTTCAATTATTTCATCATCAGTGTCAAATAATAAAGCTCTAAGTAATGTAGTAACAGGTAATTTTCTAGTTCTGTCGATTCTAATATTCACTACACCACTTGCATCAGTATCCATTTCGAGCCAAGCACCTCTGTTTGGAATAACTGTAGATGCGAAATTGCTATTACCTGATTTATCAATTTCTTCGGCGAAGTAAACACCAGGACTTCTTACAAGTTGGCTTACAATTACCCTTTCAGCACCATTGATGATAAATGTACCGCTGTCTGTCATCAAAGGGAAATCACCCATAAAAACTTCTTGTTCTTTTACTTCTTCTGTGTCGGTGTTAATTAATCTTACTTTCACTTTTAACGGGCAAGAATAGTTAGTATCTCTGTCTTTTGCCTCTTGGATTGTATATTTTGGATTTTCCTCAAAATAATAATCCACAAATTCCAAAACAAGACTACCCGCATAATCTTTTATAGGACTAATATCTTCAAAAACTTCCTTAATACCTTTTTTTACAAACCAATCAAAACTATCAGTTTGAATACCAATAAGATTTGGAAGTCCCAAAACATTTTCGTTCCTAGAAAAGCTAACTCTGTCCGTTACTCCATACTTTTCAGTATGCATATACTTCACCCCTTATACTATCTTAAACTCCTAAATAATCTACTTTATAGCATAATTATCCATTTTTATACTGTATCTTAGAATTATATAACAACAGTTTTATTTTGTCAATTATTTTTTGCGAAATTTTAGCTATTTCCTAAAATTCAAAATAAAAAAACTCACAAAACAAAAAATTCATTTTGTGAGCTAAATTTATTTCGTAATTTTTATAATTGTTTTCAAAACTCCATCAGAAATTAATTTGAAATAAACGATGGAATCTTCTACCAATTTATAAATTTCAACAGTTTCATCTAGTTTAAGTTCTTTCTTATATACAACTTCCACCTTTTTAATTGTGTCATAGTCAAGATAATTTTCAATCCATTCTATATATCTAGCATTGTTTGCGTGATAATTGTAATCTATATCTGTTTTTCTTACAGTATACTCACCACACTTTTCATAATCGCCATCTAGTAACTCCACATCTTTTTCTATTATTTCATATCCATCTTCTCTTCCGTAAATCACTCCGAGATCATCACCTATTCTCATAGGAAGCTTCTTTTCCGGATTTACAAGCAGCCATTTTGTTTTAGCTCTTACAATTAGTTCGCCATTTCTAAAAACATCGTAGTTACGAAAAGCGTAGAATTTTCTGGTATAAGTGTGGTAAGTTTGAATTGTCAAATCGTCAAATCTTTCAGGCATATCATATATATCAACATCCCATTGATATATAATCCAACTCCCTTTCAAATCTTTAAGCTCTTCTTTAAGAATTTCTTCCTGTTTAATGGAACATTCAAGCATATAATCAAATAACTTGTTCAATCTTATTTTTGAATTTATCCCACAAAAAACGTTCATAACTTTCGTATTTAAACTAACTTTCATATTACTCCTCTTTTAAATAGTAGCTTTCTCCCATAATCGACTTTTTCTTAGTTATATATCCATCTTTGCTAAGTTTATTCAATTTATCTTCCAACTCATTAACCCCTATTTTTAGGTTATGTCTTTCTTCTATAATTTTGCATATTCTGAACAAATCTAATGTTATCGGAAATACATTGTCTTCTATTAGCATTTGTAGCAATTGTTTGTCGGATTCATTCTTTTTTTCTACGCTTAGTTGAAGCATTCTATACATCTCATCAAATGGGTTTTTGAATTTAGGTTGTGTAGTGTAGGCTAATCTAATTCTTGCAAACAAAGTTTTCCCAATTTGAGCTTGCGATATGAATACATCACCGTTTGATAGATATGGAAGTCTTCTTATTTCTTCAGAAGACAAATCGGTTTCTTTCCTAATAACTTCAAGGTCTTTTTCAGTTGAAATCCTGAAAATAAATTTTGTAGATAATTGTGCAATTGTAGTTTGTTCGATTGCTGCCATTCTTTGAGATGCTAGTATCAAAAATACCCCGTATTTTCTACCTTCTTGTGCGATTTCTTTAATTATTCTCCTAGTTACAGAAATCTGGTCGCTGCCACAGAAATTATGTGCTTCATCAAAAACCATGCAAATAATAGGAAAATAATCGCCAGTCGTAGCATCAACGTATCTTCTTCTTTTTCTGTAGCAAGAATTTACCGCATAAGAAGCATATAAGTTGAGCATTTTTTGAGTCCCTTGAATTATAACTGTCTTACCCTCTAATAGTGCTTCAAAAAGTTTTTGTGAGGAATTCAAGAATATATCTGTATTCAATAATCTGTTAAACCTTCTTATAACAGCCTGAAGTGAATCGACATTTACAAGTTGTGAAAATCTTTCATAATATCCAGTAGTATCATCGTCTTTGTCAGACAACGCTTTGGAAATAGTAGTCAAATAATCTAAGAAATCATTAGCACTTGAATGGTTAATATAATCTTTGTCTAAAATCGCTTCGTAGGCGGATTTCATGGATTCTGTAAGTTCTCCTTGGGTTTCGATTAAACTTATAAGTTCGTATCTGTTCAAATCTGGAAAATTAATCCCCAAATCTTCTCCAACTTTTAAAACTTCAAATCTATCAGAAAAATCTATCCCGTAATTTTCCATAGTTCTGTCTTTAAAAACCATTTGATTATGAGGGTCAAATACTATTGTCGGAACCGATTTTTTCATGAGTTCTTCTATCACAACACGAAGCCCATATGATTTACCAGAACCCGATCCTCCAAAAATACCTATGTGAGGATATTCAATCATGTTGTAGTAGTTAAACAAATACACCAATTCTTCTTGGTCGTGAATTTTTTGATTGGAATCCATTATTTTAAGCAAATTCTTGTATTCATCAGGGCAAGTTTTATAAATTTCTTCGGTGTTTTTTATAATTCCTATTTCTAGGGATTTGTCAATTGAACCAGAGTAGAATAAGTGTTTAATTTCGTCAAATTTTGGTTTTCTAACAATAGATCCTGCTTCTATTGCAAATGCTGGATCGTCCATCACGCGGAATTTGTATATATATTTGATTCCATCAGAAATGTTGTATCCTACTGATTTGAGTTTTAAAATCTGTTCTTTTGTTATATAAGAATCCGCCGTATTAGACTCCATAAATTCGTTGACGCTGTGAGTTTCAGTAACTTGACACAATATATCACCTTGTTTCAAATCTTCCACTATCATGTATTCGTTGATCCTTAATCTATCGTATTTACTTGCCACGAAACATTCGATTTGGTCGGTCATTCCGACTACTCTAAAATCTAAATCTTGCATTATATAACCCTCTTACTCCTTTGAGTTCGAAATATTGATTGATAAATTTCTGTATCCAAATATTTTTTCGCCAAAATTTCAGCTTGTTTGTTGTCAATTCTAGTTTTCTTATCAACCATATCTAATAAAAATGGTATTCCTCTCGTATTTTCATCACACATCGTAAGTACAAATGAAATTATTTTATTAAAATCATTCCTATTTATCTTTGGAATATCAATAGCTATCACACTAGGTTCCTTAGAAGTCCTAATGAATGCTTGCTCAATTTCGTACTTTTCTTTTCTGGATTTATGATCATCCACAATAAATCCTTCATTCATATCCAAAACATTAAACAAAGCTTCCCTGTCGAAAAGCATTCCAATTTCCTGTTTCAAAGATATCATTGTTTCCATTATAATTTTAGTGCTGACCTCTTCAACCACGCCAACCATAAGAATGCCTTTGTCCTTGCAAACATTGACGAGATTTTTGTATTCATTTTCCGCTTCAAGTGCATACCTCATTAGAGTTCCATCCATCATAAGTATTTTTACATTGTGATTTAGCACTGCATCAGTCGCAACTGCAAGTTCAGTAGCACATAATGTTTTCTTAGATATATCAAATTGGTCCTTTTCTGAAAAGTTATCAACCAAAGGGCACAAAATATCCGCCCTAACCACAGGCTCTTGGTCGGATCCTAAAAGTGCCATGGATTGAAAAAACTCTACATAGTTAGGATAATTGGCACCAATTCTATTTACAGACCCATCGACAACGCAAATATCTCCTGCATTTTTAATCTCTTTTAGCTTTTCAATGCTAAATGTATCAAAAAATTTAATATCGCCAATTTCTCCTGTTATTAATTTTCTAACATCTTTTCTGGTTAATTTTGCGATATTTTTACGCTGTTTCAAGCTTTTGTCTAAATTAGATACTGCATCAATCAAATCTTTTGAAATCATAATTCTAAGCTCACTTTGTAGACATCATTTTTCTTAAGATCGTATAAGTCACTTACTATTTTAACTGCTTGTTTTTTTGAAATTCCATCGTCAATAAGTTCTGTAAGCTTTTCTTTTACATCTATATCTTCATCTTCTTCGATGAGCTTGTCAATTACAATTACAAACTCCCCTTTTACAGTTTCATTTTTTAGCATTTCCATCACTTCAGCGCACGTTCCTTTGATAACCGATTCGTGAATTTTAGTAAGCTCTCGTAGAACACAAATTTTCCTACTTCCTAAAAACTTACTAAGTTCTTCTACTGTGGATTCTATCCTGTGCACCGATTCGTATATTATAGTAGTCATTGTAGCATTTTTGATTTGCTCGTAGAATTTGTTTTTTTCTGCGTTTTTTCTTGGCACAAATCCCAAAAACATAAATTGCAAACTATCAAAACCACTTCTCACCAGAGCAGTTATAGAAGCACTTGCACCAGGCAACACTTCAATATCAACATCCCTATCAATCGCTTTTTCCAATAAAATTTGTCCCGGATCGCTTATTGATGGCATTCCTGCATCACTTACTACTGCGCAGTTGATATTTTCCAGTAAAATTTTGTCGATAATTTCTTCTGACCTGCTTTGTTCGTTGTGCTTATGATAACTCACAAGAGGTGTTTTAATATCATAATAATTTAATAATTTTGAAGTATTTCTCGTATCTTCACAATAAATAATATCTACGTTTTTCAAAACATCCAACGACCTCAATGTCATATCTTCTAAATTTCCAATTGGAGTTGGCACAACGTAAATTTTAGATTTTTCTAATTCCATATATATCCATCACCTCTTGTGTGTAGTCTTCATTTTTGTATATAATCAAATTCTTCTCAAAAGTCAAGAAAGGTTTCTGATTTTTCACAAATTGTATCATAACTAAATTGGGCTTATCGTCAAATCTAGATTGTACAAATCTAATTCTTTTCGCTTCCATATTATAATTTCTTCCAATACTAAGTAAATCAACCAATCTTTCGCATCTATTTATCATAAACAAAGACCTATTCGATTTGAGCTTTAACTTTGCAAATTCAAACAAATCTTCCAATTTCATTTCATTATCGTATCTCGATGTATGAAAATTGGTATTCTTATTAGAAATACCATGTCCATTTTTCTGATAAGGTGGATTGACTATTATGTTGTCGATAGAATCGTTTTTGATGTCAACATTTTTAAAATCATCATTGATAACATCGGCATTTTTCAGATTATTTATGGCTATAGTTTCTTTTAACATCTCTGCCACATCTTTTTGAATTTCAATTCCAATGCAATATGACAAATTATACAAACTCATACACCTTAACATCAGTATTCCCGTACCACATCCTATATCGATAAGGTTAGTATCTCTTTTTATTTTCGCAAAATCAGTAAGGAGTATTGAATCTATCGTAAAAGAAAATTTCTCATCATCAGCAATTATTTTTAAATCTGTTTTCGGTATAAAATGTTCTCTTTTCATATTAAAAAAATAGACCACTCAAAAATGAGTAGTCTAATTCTCCCCTAAAATTAGCAGTCTTGATGTGGAGCATCTACTGGACATACGTCAGCACAAGAACCACAATCGATACATGCATCTTGATCAATTGTATAAATGTCCCCTTCAGAAATACAATCTACTGGACATTCAGGTTTACATTGTCCGCAAGCGATACAATCGTCAGAAATTTTATAAGCCATATTGCTTTACCCCCTTGTAATTTTAGAGCGTATTATGTATTTATGCTCTACAATCATTATTACACACTATTAGAATAAATGCAAGTGTTTATTGACATTTATGATTACATCCACCGCACTTATTGAAATCAACTAATTCATCTACATTCATTTGAACTAATTCTTCAGTTTCATCCTCAGTTTTCACTTTAACTTTTACGGATTCCAAAAGAGTATTCGTTTCAGTAACGACACCTTCACCCATTGTAGTTGTAACTTTTTGACCTACATAAGGCATTTTTTTCAATTTGCATTCATATCCTTCCTGCTCATAATTCAAACAGCACATAAGTCTGCCACAAAGTCCACTAATTTTTGAAGGATTCAGTGATAGAGATTGATCCTTAGCCATTTTGATACTAACTGGATTGAAGTTTCTCATATATCTATTGCAACAACATCTTTGACCACATGGGCCAATTCCTCCAGCAATCTTAGCTTGATCTCTCACTCCAATTTGTCTCAACTCTATTCTGATTTTGAAAATTCTGGCTAATTCCTTTACTAATTCCCTAAAATCGACTCTTTCCTCTGAAGTAAAATAAAAAATAACCTTGTTATTATCAAATGTATATTCACAGTCCACTAATTTCATATCCAGCCCGAATTCTTCAACTTTTTCTTTGCAGATTTCGATGGATTCTTTAGCTTTCTTCTTGTTTTCCATGTAAATATAATCATCAGCGCTATCAGCCATTCTTATAATCGGCTTCAAGTCTGAAGATAATTCTTTTTCATTTATTTCAAAATTTTCTTTTACAACAACTCCATATTCAATACCACGAGCAGTTTCCACAATAACGTGGTCCCCAATCTTGTATTTCAAATTATTGGAGTCGAAGTAATACACTTTACCAGCTTGTCTAAAACTAACACCAGTTACATCAAGCATAGTTTTCCTCCATTATATACAATAAAAGCTCTTCCATAGAAAGCTCAAAATTCGCATTAACTTTAAAATATCCTCTTACAGACTCAATCTTGTCCAAAGTATCCACGATAATTCTCTCATTAGCCTTTGGATATTTCTTGTACAATTTCACAAAATCTTGGTTTAATGAAGATCCATCGTGAGTTTTCACATACTTTAAAAAAGACGAATAAAACTCGACAAAAAAATCAAATAAAACATCATAATCTTTTTGAAATCCCGACAAATATTCCTTTGAATCCAACATAGTCAAAAGATTTTGTCCCATAGATTTATCCAATATATCTAAAATCTCTGAGTAATCAAAATCTTCTCCTTCTCTTTCACTTAGATAATTGATAACTTGACACCTGGAAATAATAGTTTTGAGAAGTTTATTTTTGTTGTCTGTAAGTAATATAAAATATACAAAAGACTTTGGCTCTTCTAAGTTTTTCAAAAGAGCATTCGAAGCCTCTGTTCTCATCAAATCGGCCTGTTTTATCAACACGACCTTGTTTTTAGATTCAAAAGGCTTTGTTGATACAAACTTTGCAATATCTCTAATCTTATCTATTGTTATCGAATTTTTCTCAGGTTCAATAACCAAAAGATCGGACAGTTTCTCCCTTTCAAATTTCAACTTCAAATTTGAATTACTAACAAGCAAATTGTATATCAAAGCCTTCGCATCATAATTTATTTCGTTTACATTCTCACCATATAGCAAATATTGGTTAGAAATTTTATTATTCTTAACTTGATTTATCAAAGTTTCGTTCTTAGGTAACATTAAAACTTTTTAAAATCCTCTAAATCCATAACGAAAATATTAGCCTTTGATTCATTATCAGACTCAATATCATTTTCGTCACATACTTTTTTAATCAAATCTAAAATAGATCGTTCTTTTTCCACATCAGTACCTATCAACATTGTAGTATTTCCTTTTTTCAAAAAACCACCTGTTGATGATAATTTAGTAGAAGAAATTTTATTCTCCAACAATTCTTTTGAAAGAATATGACTCAAATCATCTTCCATAATTACAACTATAAGTTTCATAAAATCACCTAAAATCTCAAATACTTATCTACTTCTAGTAAAAATACAGTAGCTCCACCTACCATAACCTCTACAGGATATGATATGTAGTTAGTTCCTGGCATACTAACAGAAAGCATTGAAGTTGTAGTTTCTCTTGATTTGCAATCATTTTCAATGATTTCCAAACATTTATCTACATTTTCATCTTCAGTACCTATCAACAAAGTACTGTTACCTGTCTTCAAAAATCCCCCAGTTGAAGCCAACTTAGTAATTCTAAAACCAGCTTCAGTAAGGTCTGCATTCAAATTATATACATCTTGATCTTGAACAATTGCAACAACTAGTTTCATAAAACATTTCTCCTTTTTAAAACGTTAATACATTGATTAAATACATCTTCAATAGATTGAGTTGCATCAATAATTTCTATATCCTTTTCAGAATTTAGAATTTGCTTATATCCATTATATACCCTTTCATGGAAATTATTACCCTCTTTTTCAAGTCTATCCGCTGTATCCAATGAAGATTTTCTCTTTAAAGTAGTAATAGGATCCACATCGAAAAACAAAACGAAATCAGGAAAAACACCATTAATAGCAAATTCGTTTATTTTTCTGACATTTTCTATTCCCAAATCTCTTCCTACGCCTTGATACGCAAGTGAAGATATAAGAAATCTATCGCACAATACAATTTTATTTTCGTTTAGTGCTGGTAGAATTGTTTCTTCAACATGTTGTGCCCTAGAAGCTGCATATAATAAAGCTTCTGTTCTATAACCCATCTTCGTGTTTTCAGTGTCCAGTATCAAATCTCTTATTTTTTCGGCAATAGGACTTCCGCCAGGTTCTCTAGTTTTGATTACTTCATAATCATTTTCTATTAAATAATCATAAACTTTTTGAATTATAGTTGATTTCCCACTGCCATCTGGACCTTCAAAAGTAATAAACATATTTTATTCTATAAAAAAAGCGAGTTAACTCGCTTTATTTTTTCTATTTATTATTCTGCGTCTTCTTCTTCAGTTTCGCCAACTGTTGGAACATCTGCAGATACTTCAGCATTATCATCTTCGATTACTTCTTCTTTTGGTTCAGATAATGAACATACTGCTTCTGTTTCTTCAGCAAGAACTTTAATGTCTGCATTCTTGAATACATCTAAGTCTTTTACTTCAAAAGTGTCACCGATTTGCATATCAATAACTGATACTACAGCTTCGTTTGGTAAGTTCTTTGGTAAACATTCGATTTCGATTTCGTCTAATAATTGCATCAATACTGATGGTTGAACTCTGATTTCATCTCTTCCTTCTAATACAACTGGAATAATAAATGTAGAAACTTCACCCATATTGATTGATTTAAAATCAACGTGCACATAGTTGTTTTTGAATGGATGTTTTTGAACATCTTTAATAATTACAGTGTGATCTTCACCATCAACATTTACATCTATTAGGCTTGAAGTACCTGCCATTTGATGAACTTTTCTCAATTCTTTTTCATCAACACATACGTTAATTGGTTCTAAGTCTTTTCCGTAAATAACTCCCGGAATCATTTCTTTTACTCTTAATTTCTTAACTGCATTTGAGCCAGTTTTATCTCTTTTTTGCATATCTAATTTATAGTTAGTCATTTATTTTCCTCCTAAGTAATCTAAAATCTCTATTAATTATACCAAATAAGTGATTTGTTCGCAACAAATTTAATATATTAGTTGATCTTATAAGACAAAATAATAGAGACACAAAATAATCAATCCAGGAATTCCTAAAATTCCAGCAATTAACATATCAACTAAATTATATGGAATATGAAGATTTGCTAAACTTAAAAATATATTTAAAATAAAAATTCCAACAAATCCAGATAGTGCATGCATTCCTAATTTAAATGAAATTTTAAAAAACAGTGCCAGAATCGCAAAACTAACCAGTACGACAATAATAGTAGCTAAACTCATTAAAATCAACTCCTCTTGTTTATTTAAATAAATTTTTGGGTATAAAAACATGTGAATAAAATTATAAGGAGGTCTATAACATGGACAAAAGACAAGAAACAACATTTGCAAACAACCCTGTAACATTATTAGGAACTAAAGTAAACGTAGGAGACAAAGCTTCCGACTTCACTTGCTTAAATGCAGAATTGAAACCAGTAAAATTATCTGATTACGATGGCAAAAAGAAATTAATTTCTGTTGTACCATCAATCGATACTGGAGTATGTGAATTCCAAACAAAAGAATTCAATAAAAAAGCTAGTGAATTTGACAACACAATTATATTTACAATTAGCTGTGATTTGCCATTTGCACAATCAAGATTCTGTGCAGCTGAAGGAATCGACAACCTATTAGTCCTAAGCGATCACAAAGATTTAGATTTTGGTTTGAAGTATGGTTTCGTTATGGAAGAATTCCGTCTTCTTAACAGAGGTATTGTAATTTTAGATGAAAACAACGAAGTTAAATACGTTGAATACGTAAAAGAAAATACAAATCACCCTGATTACGATAAAGCTATAGAAGCCTTAAAATCACTTTAATAAATTATATCATGCAAAAAATTGATAATACTTTCGAAAAGTATACAAAATATTAAAGATTAATAAACAAAAATCTCGTAACCGATTTTTCGATTACGAGATTTTTTAATTTAAATTAGATTTTGTATTTTTTCATATTTCTACCAGCAATCATAACCGTAGATAAATTGTGAAGAAGTGCTGATGAAGTATTGGTCAATATTCCCATAACTCCTAATATTATCAAAGTTGAATTGAATCCTACAATTTGTCTGTAATCAGAATCAATTCTTTTTTTCATTACTTTTGATAATTTCACAACATCAACAAGTCCATCTAAGCTGTCTGATCCTATCGAAATATCCGAGATTTCCTTCGCAATATCTGCTCCTTGATGCATTGAAATTCCCACATCTGCACTTGATAATGCAACAGAATCATTGATACCATCGCCAATCATTACAACCTTATTGCCCTTTTCTTTTTCTTGCAAAATATAGTTTTGCTTATCTTCAGGTAAAACTTGTGATTGATAATAATCCAAATCCAATTGTGAAGCAACACTGTGAGCAGAATTTTCTGCATCTCCTGTCAACATTGTGATGTTTGTAAACGACAAATCTCTCAATGATTTTACAACATCAAAAGCTTCATCTCTTAGAGGATCTTCAATACAAATTACAGCGATTAATCTTCCGGCAAATGCCAAGTACAATAGCGAATAATCTTCTTTTAATTTATCTATAATTTGTTTTGTTTCATCATTAATTTTTATTCCTTCATCATCAAGAATGAAATGTTCAGATCCAATCAAGGCATCCTTGTCGACAATCTTAGTTCTGATTCCATGAGCAACAATATACTCTGGTTTAGAGTGCATTTCTTCGTGCTTCAAATTTTTATGCTTTGCATGTTCAACCACAGCTTTAGCAATCGAATGTGGGAAATGTTCTTCAAGACAAGCCGCTATTCTTAAACACTCATCTTTCGAAATTTTATCGAGAGCTATTACTTTTACTACTCTTGGCTCAGATTTTGTCAACGTACCAGTTTTGTCAAACACAATCGTATTTGCTTCAGACAAGTTTTCCAAATATTTTCCGCCCTTTACAAGGATTTTTTCTTCAGATGCTTGACTAATCGCCTTCATTACGGCAATTGGAATAGTTAATTTTAATGCACATGAGAAGTCCACCATTAAGAACGACTTAGCTTTTTGAAGATTTCTTGTGAACAAATAAGTCAATGCTGCGCCTATAAATGAATACTTCACAAGACTATCAGCTGTGTTCTCAGCTTTCTTTTGAGCGAGTGACTTGTTCTTTTCACTTTCTGAAATCAAACTGATAATATGAGATAATCTTGAATCATCGTGTTTTTTCGCCGTTTCGATTAGAATAGAACCTTCTTCAATTGCAGTTCCTGCAAATACAACACTGTCCGATGTTTTTTTGACAGGATTTGATTCTCCAGTGAATGAAGATTCGTTAACCATGGCAACACCATTGATGACTTTTCCATCAACAGGAATGCTATTACCTATTTCAACTTCGACAATATCTCCAATTTCAACATCTTTAATATTTTTAATGATTTTTTCGTCATTTTCAATGACAAATACATTATCGATATTCAAAGCCAAAGAATGCGCCAAATTTTCTTGAGATTTTTTCATTGTATAATCTTCTATTTCTTCACCTAATCCCAACAAGAACATAATATTCGCAGCATCTGCAAATTGTCTTGTTGCAAGAGATACTGAAATAGCTGTTGCATCCAACAATTCAACATTTAGTTTTCTATTGAGTAAAGATTTAATTCCATTTTTTATGAACGGATAAGCTCTAAAGAACAATGCAACTGTTCCGATTGGAGCAGGAAGCATATATTTGAAAAAGATTCTTCGATACATCGCATTTCTCAGAATATTAAACAAATCATTTTCTGATTGTGCTTGAAAATCCACATTATCTATTGATGTATTCTCAATTGTATCCATATCTAAATCAAGAATAAACTTCGCCAATTTCGAAACACAGTTTTCATCATAACTAACAGTAATAGAATTAGTAAGAAGTGAAATCTTACATGATCTCACTCCACTAACTTCTTCTATACAATATTTAAGTTTATTAAGATTTTCTTTTTTTAAATTATCTTCATAAACAAAACGGCATCTGCCCTTTATTCTGTGGGCTATTGACGCTCTCATTATTTATTTTCTTCCTTTTTTTTATCTTCAACCTTTTCTTCAGTTTTTTCTTCTTGTTCTTCAGCTACTTTTTCGATGTCTTTTTCATCGTTTTTCTTGGCTTCTTCTTTTTCTTCTCTTTCTTTTACATCTTTTGCTTCTGCAATAACATCCTCTGCAGAAATTCTAATATTTTCAACAGTTTTATCAATAGATTCTTTAACTTTTAATCCTCCAACAACTGTACTAACAGCAGCTTTTTTAGCTAGCTTTGAATTCAAAACTTTTCCACCAATAGCTCCAGCTATTATTCCTGCACCTACGCTAATTATTTTTTTGTTTATCATATTATACCTCCATAATTTTATACCTTAGAATATTTGTAAATTTTTACATAAAATTTACAATTTCTTTATATTCTATCTCACCCTTATTATATAATCTTTTTTAAAAAAATATAAGTCTTTTCTTGTTTTTTTATTATTTATTTTGCTTTTTATAAAAAAGAACTAATCTTTTTTGTGATTAGTTCTCGCTTTCAAATATTTAACTTGTTATTTTAACATATCCAAGATATATTCTTTTTCAACCATACCTACAGTAGATTTTATGATTTCTCCATCTTCAAATACTAAGATTGTAGGAATACTCATTACTTTGTATTTTCTTGAAATTTCTTGTGCTCCATCTACATTTAGTTTGCAGATTTTGATGTTTTCGTCTTTGTTTTCTTCATCAATTTCTTCAATTATTGGGGCAAGTCCTTGGCATGGTCCACACCAATCTGCATAAAAATCTACTAAGATTTTTCCCTTTGCTTGTATTACTTCTTCATCAAAATTTTCGTTGTTTAAATAAATCATATTTCACCTCTAATTATTGTTATCAATGTTGCTATTATTTTCGTTGTCTCTGTCATTTCTATTGGTATTTTGTTGTTCATTTTCAGAATTTTGATTATCTCTTTTTCTTTCGGAATTTTCGTTGTCTGAATTATTACCATTTTCTGAATTTGAGTTATTATTATCTTCTGAATTTCTATCAGAGTTGTTCTCAGAATTATTGGACTTTCTATCTTCGTCGTTTTGTTTGTCGTTATCTTCTTTGTTGTTTTCAGTATTTGATACATTTTCATCTGCAACTTTTAGGTATTCTTCCAAAGTTAGATTTTGATCGTGAAGAATTTTTGCCAAATCAATTCCCACATATCTGAAATGCCATGGTGCAAAGCTTACACCTGTGATATCTTTCTTTCCTTCAGGATATCTTAGAACAAAACCGTATTTGTATGCATTGTCCATTAACCATTTATATTCTTTGGATTTTGAAAAATCTAATTTGTATTTTAATGTGTAGTCTTCGCCTATTAAATCATAAGCAAGTCCTGTTTGATGTTCTGATGTTCCAGCTTTAACGAATTTTACATCTTCTACATCTTCTAATTTGGATTGTTGCTCAAATGATCTGTAGTCGCTTACACTTCTCAAAATTATACTATCTTTATTTGCATCATTAACCATCAATGTGAAAGACTTACGAGCATCTTCGTCAATTCCTGGGTCATAATCTGAAGGCAATGTATAATCGCTATTTACGATTAAAACTCCCTTGATTACTTTGAATTGATTTTTGTTTTGTATATCAGACAAATCAGATTTTAAGATATATCCTTTTTTGCCATTATACACAACATACGAAAAATCTCCTTGGTCGGAGTAGTATTTTACATAAGAGTTGTTAGGAACTTGTTCAAGCACAGTGGATACTTTTTCGCCCTTTTCGTATAAATTTGTCATTTTATTAGTCATTGAGAATTTCACCAAAGATTGAACAACTGGTTGTGGTTTTACTGGTGTTTGGTTAGTAATAGATGTTTGAGGTTGCGGTTTTGCTTTATCTTTGTTAGCTACTTTTTTCACTGCAAAAATAATCAAAAGTATCAAAACTATTGCCACAATAGCCAATATAATTCTTCTACGCATCAGCTTTTTCTTTCTAGCTAGTCTTTTTTGTCTAGCTATTCTTTTTCTTTCCATTTCAACCATTTCTGGAGTCAAAACTATTGTTTTGCCCATATCCTGTTCGTGGTTGTAGCTATTTCTTTGTCTTCTCATTTCTCTACGATTTTTTTCGGCATTTTTCTTTCTGCGTCTCATTTCGCTTTCCGAAACTCTTCCGCTTGAAAAATCGTATTTTTTATTAATATCACTATAACTTGATTTTTTTCTATTATCAGCCATATTCCACCTCTCTTATTGATGTTCTACATCCGGAGTATAATTTGGTACGATTTTTTGTAACTGATTTACAATTACTAACTTAGAGTTTTGTTCAGTAGTTTTCTTCAAATCTACTAAATCGTTAGATAATTTATCAATATCGTGAACCACCGGTTCTTCTACAAATATCATATCATATTTTGTCTTGCTTATATTGTTCGCTTCTATTAAAGTTTCTTCGTAAAGTTTTTCTCCTGGTCTAAGTCCTGTAAATTCTATCTTGATGTCTTTGTCTAATTCTAAACCAGATAATTTGATAAGTTTTTTCGCCAAATCTACTATTTTTACAGGATCTCCCATATCTAATACAAATATTTCCCCACCTTCAGCCATAGCACCTGCTTGCATAACCAATTGGCAAGCTTCAGGTATTGTCATGAAATATCTGATAATATCCTTATGAGTAACAGTAACTGGTCCACCTTCTTGAATTTGCTTTTTGAATAGTGGAATTACTGAACCATTTGATCCAAGAACATTTCCAAATCTAACCGCAACATATTCTGTCTTTGAGATTTGGTTTTTGGATTGAACTAAAAGCTCACATATTCTCTTAGTGCATCCCATTACTGATGTCGGATTAACCGCCTTATCTGTGGATATCAAAACAAATTTCTTAACGTTATGAATATCGCAACAATCTATAATGTTTTTTGTACCAAATACATTGTTAAGGACTGCTGCTTGTGGTGAATGTTCCATTAAAGGAACATGTTTATGAGCTGCTGCATGAAATACTACATCTGGTTTGTGAATTCCAAATATAGCGTTCATTCTATCGAAGTTTCTTATAGACTCTATAATAACATCAATAGGTGCATCATGATCATTTCTTAAAATTTCATTTTGTATATCATAAGTAGTATTTTCGTAGATATCAATCATGACCAATTTTTTTGGTTTGTATCTTAAAATTTGTCTACAAAGTTCACTACCAATAGATCCTCCTGCGCCAGTAACCATCACAACTTTATCGGTCAAAAATTCATTTAGAATTTTCTTGTCCAAAACCACTTGATCACGACCAAGCAAATCTTCGATTTGAACATCCCTTAAATCTTTCAAATCCATTTTAGAATCTATGAATTCATAATATCCAGGCATTATTTTAACCTTGGCATTTAGTTTTTCACATTCATTTAGAATTTGTTTTTTTCGTTCTGAATCTATTGTTGGAATAGCTAGTACTATTTCTTCAATGTTGTATTCTTTTGCTTTTTCAACGATATCTTTTGTGCTTCCAACTACAGGTACCGATGATATGCTTTTATTTATTTTAGTATTGTCATCATCTAATATGCATACTGGCGTAGATTTCATTTCGGGATGTTTAAGCATTTCGCGAACTACCAAAACTCCTGCTGCTCCTGCACCGATTACCATAGAATTTACTTGACCTTCGACATTGTTTTCTGGTGTAGATTTTTTATCCGTTTGAGTTCTAGCAATCATACGAACTATCAAGATTAAAACAACTTCAAAAACAAGTGCAATCAAGAAACTTGACCTTGGAAGTGTTGATTTTGCAACAATCAAAAACAACGACGACACACCACTTGCAATAGCAGTATATACTCCAGCTTTAAGGTAATCTTCAAATGTCGCATATCTCCACATTACCTTGTACATTTTGAAAATAAAAAGTATCAAAATTTGTATTATAGTAACTATAGCCGCGTATTTAAAGTAATAACCCATATATCTTGCTGGTACTTGTCCATCAAATCTTAAAAGTAATCCTACAATATACGATATATTAATAATTAGAGCATCTAAAATCCCTAATACGATATTTCTGTATTTATTCATTCTAACTCCTCTGATAAATATTTTTTATCGTATCTATTATATCATAAATACAAAATAAAAATATCTACCAATTAACTTTTGACGTTTAAATCTCAACTCTCCAATTAAAATCGTCTTTTATTTTTCCAAATTGTAAATCAGTCAAAGTTTCATAAACATGAAGGCTAATTTCTCCGATTTTTCCAGCATTAACTTCCATTTCATATCCATCATACAAGAGCTTACCCACAGGACTGATTACAGCAGCTGTTCCCGTTCCAAATATTTCCAAAAGCTCTCCTTTTTTGTAGTAATCTACAATATCCTCAATCGAAATTCTTTCTTCACAAACTTCCATTCCTTCGTGTCTTAGTAATTCGATTACAGATTTTCTAGTTATTCCTTCCAAAATGCTTCCATTAATCATTGGAGTTATAACTTTGTCTTTTAATACAAAGAAAATATTCATAGCTCCTACTTCTTCGATGTATTTTCTCTCAACACCATCTAACCACAATACTTGTGAGTATCCCTTTTCATGTGCGATGTCTTGACTTTTCATACTAGCAGCGTAATTACCGCCAGTTTTTGCCATTCCCATTCCGCCTCTTACAGCTCTTACATACTCTTTTTCAACATAAATACTAACAGGATTCAATCCATTTTTGTAATATGAACCACTTGGAGAAGCAATTATAATAAGTTTGTATTGACTACTAACCTTTACTCCCAATTGTGCATCAGTTGCAATTATGAAAGGTCTTATATACAATGAACAACCCTCTTCCTCAGGTATCCAATCTCTTTCTAAATCTACAAACTTGTACAAATATTCCAAAACTTTTTCTTCATCGATTTGTGGAATACACAATCTATCATTACTTTTATTTAATCTTTTTAAGTTTTCTAAAGGTCTAAACAAATATACTTTTCCATTGTTTTTATAAGCTTTCATTCCTTCGAAAACAGTTTGTCCGTAATGAAAAACCATAGCAGATGGATCAAGACAAATATTTTGATAAGAAACAATTCTTTCATCATGCCATCCTTTTTCTATATCATAGTCCATAATAAACATATGGTCAGTAAAAATTTTACCAAATTCTAATTCATCACTGCTTAAATATTTTTGTTTTGGGTTTGTAGTCTTCTCTATTTTTAAACTCATTTTCTTCTCCTTATATGTAAAAAAAGCTACCATCAAGGTAGCTTAATTATTTCTTATTCAGCACTGTATGGTAATAGTGCAACTTGTCTAGCTTTTTTGATAGCGTCAGTTATTTGTCTTTGATGTTTTGCATTTAAACCAGTTACTCTTCTTGGTAAAATTTTACCTCTTTCACTGATATAATTTTTAAGCATGTTTACATCTTTGTAATCAATAACTTTTGTTTTATCCTTTTGGAATGGATCTATCTTTTTTCTAGGTCTAAATCTTCTTTGCATATCTTTAAAACCTCCTACTTTTAGAATGGAAGTTCATCAACATCAGTTGGAACTGCATTGTCTCCCATTCCGAAATCATCATTACTCTTATGAATATCGTTTGAATTTTGGAAATTGTTGTTTTGGAAAGAATTATTGTTTAATGATTGGTTATTGTTGTTGTAACCTTGATAGTTACCTGCATTTGATTGTGAACCACTTGATTCAACAAAATCAAATTGATCGACAATTACATCAGTCGTATAAATTCTTTGTCCTTGTTGGTTTTCATAAGATCCTGTTTGAATGTGACCTGTCACAGCAATTCTATTTCCTTTGTGGAAATATTGTCCAATAACTTCTGCCGTTCTACCGAAAGCTACGCAATTGATAAAATCTGCAGTTGGTTGATTGTTGTTTTCAGCTTCCATTCTTTTTTCTTTAGATAATCTTCTATCTACAGCAACACTAAATCTAGCGTTGGCTAATTGAGTATTAGCTGAATATCTAACTTCAGGGTCTCTTGTCAATCTACCCATCAAACTAACATTATTCAAAACATTTCCTCCTCTTAACGATTATTGTTCGTCAACTCTAACAACCATGTATCTAATGATTTGGTCGAATAATCTACATCTTCTTTCGATTTCCTTAACAAATTGTGGATCCAAATCGAAGTTTACAATATAATAGTAACCTTCTTTGATGTAGTTGATTTCATAAGCTAATTTTCTTTTTCCCCAATCGTGAACTTCTTCAAGTTTACCATTTTCGTCGATAACTTGTTGAATTCTTGAAAATACAGTATTTCTGTCTTCTTCTGATAATTCTGGCTTAAAGATTAGCACTAATTCATATTTATTCATATGACACCTCCTTGTGGTCTATTTGGCTCCTATCCGGAGCAAGGATTTACTTATATATATTACCATAATTTAGTAACAATTACAACAAATTAATCAAATATTTTTTTTGAGATTTTCGTTTGCCTTAATCCACTTATCTATTATAATATAAATATGAAATTCATTTTTAAGGAGGCATCTTATGGAAAAGAAATATATACCAGAAGTAGAATCAAATTTGAGACATAGATTAGTACATATTCCAGAGGCAATGTATAAAGCATCTGGCATAACAGTTTTAGGAAAAAGAATTAAAACTCTTGTCTTCACAACAGACATAGCGATAATAAATAACACAAATGGACACGCAATAATGGCAGTATATCCTTTTACACCTACATTATCAATCACAAATGCTATTATAATGTCTTCTAGCCTGCCAGTTTTTGCGGGAGTTGGCGGCGGAATTACTTCAGGAATTAGAAGTGTAAACATTGCATTGCAAGCTGAAATGTTAGGCGCTTATGGAGTAATTGTCAATGCTCCTATGAAAAATGACACGATAGTAGAAATGAAAAAAGTGTTGGATATTCCTATTGTTGCTACAATTGTATCTGCATACGATGATATCGAAGGCAAAATAAATTCCGGTGCTGCGATTTTAAATGTATCTGGAGGAAAGAAAACAGCTTTCTTAGTCGAAGAAATCAGAAAAAAAGTCGGATACGAATTTCCAATAATTGCAACAGGTGGTGACAATGAACAAAATATTATGGATACAATAAATGCCGGAGCAAATGCTTTAACTTATACACCACCAACATCTGGAGAAATTTTCCACAAAGTAATGGCAAATTACAGAGAAGATATGAGAGAAAAGCAAGATGAGTAAAAGCATCAATACTAAAGAACTCATAAAAATCGCTCTATTTAGTGCGTTAATAATAATCGGATCTTATATAATAATTCCATTATTCCCAGTTCCTATATCGCTGCAAAGTTTGTTTGCAATAGCATCTGGATATTATTTGAGTAAAAAATATTCAAATATGTCTGTTTTGTTGTATATTGCACTAGGACTTATCGGTCTTCCCGTTTTTGCTGGAGGAAAAGGTGGACTACAAGCAATATTCTCACCAAGTTTTGGTTATATATTAGGGTTTTTGGCACAGACTTTTTATGTAAAATACAAAAAACAAAACTTATCTAATTTTAATTTATTTATTATGTTCATGATTTCATCTTTAATAATCTATGCTTTTGGAGTCGTGTACATGGGAGTATTTTTCAAATTATCCGACAAGCAATTCGATTTATGGAAATTATTATTTACAGGTATGATAGTTTTCTTGCCTGGAGATATTTTGAAAGCATTGCTTTTTAGTTTTGTTACAAAAAGAGTAGAAAAATACATTTAAAAAAGTCATACAAGTTTGATAATAAAATCAAATTTGTATGACTTTTTTATTCTGTAATTTCTTTTAATTTACCAAATACTTTGTAGTCTATATTACGCAATTCACTTATGTTCTTTGCTCCAAGCATTACCATAAGCATCTTCAACTTATATATTAAGCTATCCAAAAATTCCTTAGCGAATTCGTAACCACCATGCATTAGATAAGATAGCACTTCCCCACTCATAGCAGTCATATCAGCACCAAGTACCAATGCTTTTACTATATCTATGGATGTTCTAATTCCTCCACTTGCAATCAAAAACAAATCATCTGGTTTATCTTGTAAGTCTATTAATATTTTCGCCGTTGGAATTCCCCAACAATAAAACTCAGAAAATTCCATATCAAACCTTCTGTTATCTTCTATTTCAGAAAAATTTGTTCCTCCAAATCCAGCTATATCGATGTATCTAACACCTAAATCGTACAGCTCATTTACAGTTTTTTTGTTCATTCCATATCCCACTTCTTTTACAATTATTGGGATATCTGTATTTTGAATAATATTTTTAATATTATCTTTGATACCTGTAAATTCTCTGTCTCCTTCTTCCATTATCAACTCTTGAATCGGATTGAGGTGCAGACCAAACATGTCAGCATCAATCATTTTAATGGATTTCTTAACGGATTCTAAGCTTTCTCTTGCAGAAAGATTTCCTATTACTATATTTTCATTCTTTGTCAAATTTTCTCGTACAAGTTCAAAACTTTCGATTGCTTCTGGTTCAACAAGCGCAATTTTTTGACTACCAACTGCCATTGGAATATTGAATGTCTTACACAATCTAGCCAAATCTTCATTTATGTCACAGCAGGAATCTCCCCCACCTGTCATTGCGTTTATCATAAATGGATAGTCGATTTTTTTACCGTTAAATTCCATAGATAAATCAACATCATTTAAATCAATTTCAGGTAGAGATGTGTGTTCCAAATACACACAATCCAATAAATTATTGCCCTTATATTCAGATTTCAAATAATTTTCAATGTGTTCTTGCTTTCTTTCCACAAACATACCTCCCAAAAACAAAACCACTAATTATTTTGAGATTCTTCCTCATCTTCTTTATTGTCATGATTAGTGATAGTATCGTCCAGTTTGTATTCAGCAAATAATCTGTCTACAATTTCTGGTAATTTTTCTTCATCAGCCATATACCAACTTATTCCATCATCCTTGTATTCTCCTGGAAGTATATAGCTATGTATTTTGCTAGATGAAAAGTTAGGAAGTTTTGTCAGATAAGCAGTCATATCTCCCAACGGAATGTTTGTCTTTACATCTTTTTTGAAAATATCAACCATCTTTGGCATTTTCGTAATATTCGATGGGCTCAATAATTGATCCAATAATGTTTTTATGAAGTAGTGTTGATTTTCAATTCTAGCTTCATCTGATCCTCCAAGTGGATGACGAGCTCTTACATATTGCAACGCTTCAGCTCCATTTAGCTTAGATTTTCCTTTTGGAATATGCATTTTTATTGTAGGAAGATTAATTTCTACTGGAGAATCAACCTCAACCCCTCCCATAGCATCTACAATATGTTCAACACTATCAAAATCAACTTCAACATAATAATCTAAATCTATTCCCAGTAAATCTCTCAACGCTTTCAAAGATCCTTTTGGACCTTCATACGCGTGTGCTGCATTTACTTTGTGAATATTGCCATTTAATCTAATTTGTGTATCTCTCGGTACAGATAATATGTCAACATTTCCCGAATTAAAATTAACTTTGCAAACCATTATCGTATCAGATCTTTGATGATCCGTTGTGCTTACTTCTTTATCAATGCCTAATAATACAAATAAAAATTCATCTGGTATATTTTGTTCAATTACGTTATTTTTTCCTAATTCATCGCCTTTAATATCAGAGCCAGTTGTTTTTAAGCTTCCCAAAAATTTACCAGCACCAAAATATCCCCCTAAAAATAGTGCTAGCGAAATAAAAAAGACAATAACAGCTCTTTTCTTCATTCTTTCCTCCAATTACTTTCTTAATGAACAAAGCACACGGATATACCGGTGCTTTGTCATAACACTTATTTAATTATATCAAAAACAATGAAAATTTACACTAATTTTGATTTTTTGTAAGTTTTAGTTACTAATTTTCTCTTTTGCTTGCGAAAGCATAAGCTTAATTCTGTTGATTTGGTTAACTTCACTTGCACCAGGATCGTAATCAATAGGAATGATATTTGCTTGCGGATACAATTGTCTAATTTTTTTGATAACGCCTTTTCCTGTAATATGGTTAGGAAGACAACCAAAAGGTTGTATGCACACAATATTATTGGCATTTATGTGAATTAATTCTATCATTTCAGCCGTTAATAACCATCCCTCACCATATTGATTTCCAAGTGATACAACTTCTTGTGCGTAATCTTCTAATTCTTGTATTTTTAGTGGATGAGTAAACTTCGACTTTATTAATTGACTTCTGATGTATTTTCTATAGTGTTCAATTAAATTTACTCCCATGTTGCACATAAATCCTGTGAATTTTGATTTGGATAAGAAGTTTCCCTTATGGTATTCATTTCTCAAACAATAAAGCACAAAATCTGTCAAATCAGGCATAACA
Organism: Finegoldia sp.; assembly: GCF_046991905.1. Lineage (NCBI taxonomy): Bacteria > Bacillati > Bacillota > Tissierellia > Tissierellales > Peptoniphilaceae > Finegoldia > Finegoldia sp. Next base: position 56,683 of record NZ_JBKWZF010000006.1, read on the forward strand.
ACTTCACAGCCTTCTTTTTCTAATAAATCTTGCAAATTATTGTTAGCTTGAGGAAGATATTTTACTAGAATTTCTCCTACAATACCAACTTTTGGTTTTTTGATATCCAAAAGTTCAATTTTAGAGAAATCTCCTATAATTTCATCGACAGTTTGTCTGAATAGTTTTGAACTTGATTTCAAAACTCTCTTTTGACATTCTTCAATCCATTTTTGTTTTAACATATCTGTTTGTTTTTCTTTTTCGTATGCTCTGGTGAAATTTGATAATCTCATAATCAAATCTCCGTACAATACTGCAACAATCATCTTTTGTAAAACCAATGGAGAAAGGTTAAATCCTTCGTTTGTTTCGATGTTTTGCCATGAAATAGCAATCACTGGAATATTTTCATAACCTGCTTCTTTTAATGCTTTTCTTATAAATCCAACATAGTTACTTGCTCTGCAAGCTCCTCCAGTTTGACTCATTAATAAAGCTAGCTTGTCAGTATCATATCTTCCAGAATTTATAGCTTCCATCATTTGACCTACAACGGTAATTGAAGGGTAACAAGCGTCATTGTTTACATATTTTAATCCTTCGTCGATAACTTTTGAATTTACATCTTTCAAAAATTCAACCTTGTAGCCATTATCTTTGAATAATGATTCCATTATTTCAAAATGATCCGGAGCCATTTGTGGTGCAAGAATTGTGTATTCTTCTTTCATTTTCTTAGTGAATTCAACTTTTTCGACGTGATATGATTTCTTCACATTTGGAATGAAGTTCTTCTTTTCAAGTGCTTGAATCAAAGATCTAATTCTTATTTTAACAGCACCTAGGTTGCTGATTTCATCTATCTTTAATACAGTGTAAATTTTTCCTTTAGCAGACAAAATTTCATTAACTTGGTCTGTAGTTACTGCGTCAATTCCACATCCAAATGAATTTAGTTGAACCATTTCCAAATCCTCACTATTTCCGACAATTTCTGCCGCTCTGTAAAGTCTTGAATGGTATACCCATTGATCCAAAACTCTTAAATCACTGTCGACATCATCTTCGTAGTCAATTATGGAATCTTCAGATAAAACTCCTAGTCCAAGGGATGTGATAAGTTCAGGAATTCCGTGGTTGATTTCTGAATCCACATGATATGGCCTACCAGCTAATACGATTGCTTTTTTACCCATTTCACGAATTTTAGCCAAAGACTTCTTGCCTTCGATTTTTACATCTTTTCTGTATTTTTCAAGCTCATCCCATGCTACATCAACACTATTAGATATATCCTTATCTGAAAGTCTTAGTTCTTTTAATTCATCTATTAGTCGTTTTTTTAATTTATTCTTATCTTGGAATGAAATGAATGGGTTGAAGTATTTTGTATTTTTCAATCCATCGACATTGTTCTTAATCACTTCTGGATATCCTGTTACGACTGGGCAATTTATATGGTTATTAGCCTTGTCGTATTCTTGTTTTTCAAAAAATACTGAAGGGTAGAATATCATATCGACATTTTTTTCTAACAAATCTTTAATGTGACCGTGAACTAATTTTGCTGGATAACAACATGTTTCACTTGTAATCGAAGATATACCTTTTTCGTAAATTTCTCTTGATGATTTAGAAGACAATACAACTCTGTATCCTAAATTCGTGAAGAATGTATGCCAGAACGGATAATTTTCGTACATATTCAACACTCTAGGAATTCCTACAGTCGCTCTTGCTTTATCTTCTGGAATGCTCTTATATCCAAATAATCTCTTGTTTTTATATTCGTACATATTTGGAAGCTTGTCTTTTTTATTAAGACTAATTCCAGCTCCTCTTTCGCATCTATTTCCAGTAACAAACTTTTTGCCATTTGCAAATTTATTTATCGTCAATTTGCAATGGTTAGAACAATATTTACATTCTGCTTGTTCTTGAGTATATTCAAATTTTTCAAGTTCATCCTCAGATAAAATCGTAGAATATCCTGTTGATTTTTCTTTTGCAATCAACGCCATTCCCATAGCTCCCATAAGTCCCGAAATATTTGGCCTTGTAGGAACTTTACCTGTAATTTTTTCGAAAGCTCTTAGTATCGCATCACCGTAGAATGTACCACCTTGAACTACGATATGTTCACCTAATTTTGATGGATCTCTAAGTTTGATAACTTTTTGGATTGCGTTTTTGATTACTGAATAACACAAACCCGCTGCAATATCGCTGACACTGGCGCCTTCTTTTTGTGCTTGTTTTACTTTCGAATTCATAAAAACTGTACATCTTGAACCTAAATCCACAGGATTTTTTGATTCAAGTGCTTTTTGTTGAAATTCTTGTACAGATAAATTCAAACTATGAGCAAAGGTTTCAATAAATGATCCGCAACCAGAAGAACACGCTTCGTTCAATTGAATAGAATCAATTATTCCATCATTTACATGCATAGCTTTCATGTCTTGACCGCCAATATCCAAAACAAAATCAACATCTGGATCAAAATATCTAGCAGCAGTCAAATGTGCTATTGTCTCTACTTCACCAAAGTCGACCGACAAAGCTTGTTTTATAAAATCTTCACCATAACCTGTTATACCACTACTTGCAATTTTTTGGTTATCATTTAGTTTAGAATAAATTACAGATAATTGTTCCTTAACTAAATCAAGTGGATTTCCTTGGTTATTCGCATAAAAATCGTAAACAATGTTGCAATCTTCATCAATTACTACAATTTTACTAGTAGTTGAGCCCGCATCAATCCCCAAATATAAGTTTCCTTGTACTTCGTAAAGATTTTTGAATTTCACGTTTGATTTCTTGTGATTTTCGTAAAATTCTTTTTTTTCTTTCTCATTTTTAAATAATGGCTCAAGTATTAACTCATCGCTAATTTTTTGCTTTTTGTCATAAGATCTGTTCAACAAATCCTCGTATTTTACAGACTCTTCATCCATTGATGCAATAGCTGCTCCCAATGCCACAAATACTTGAGCATTTTCAGGACTGTAGAATGTGTTGACACCATCATCTAGTGTTGTGATGAATCTATTTCTTAATTCTGATAAGAAATAAAGTGGCCCACCCAAAAATACGATATTTCCTTCAATAGGTCTACCACAAGCAAGATTTGATATTGTTTGATTGACAACAGATTGGAATACACTAACTGCCATGTCTTCTTTTGTTGCGCCCTGGTTGATCAAAGCTTGAATGTCAGTTTTTGCATATACACCGCATCTACTTGCAATCGAAAATATTTTCTTGTAATCTTTGGCTAATTCGTTAAGACCAGATGCATCCGTCTTTAACAAAGCTGCCATTTGGTCTATGAATGCTCCAGTTCCACCTGCGCAGATGGAATTCATTCTTTGTTCTACGTTTCCTTTTAAATAAGTTATCTTACTGTCTTCTCCCCCAAGCTCAATACACACATCAGCATTAGGGATATATTTTTTTATAGCTGTAGTACCAGCTACAACTTCTTGTATAAATTCGATATTCAAATTATCTTCAACATACATTCCGCCACTTCCAGTGACCATAATTGTACAATCGCTGTTTTTGAACTCTGGATGTGAATCGTATGCTTGTTTAAGAACATTTTTGGTAGTTTCTTCTATGTCAGAACGATGTCTAGTGTATTCTTGAAATAAAATTTCGTAGTTTTCATTTATAATGACAAGCTTGACAGTAGTTGAACCTACATCTAATCCCATGTGGATTTTCATTTTATCCCTCCATATTCCTATACTAAGTTAGTATATTTCAAAAGCACAAAAACTTCAATAAATTTTTTTATGTATTGTATTTTTTAATTTTACTATTAATCTCCGAAATTACTCTCAATTTATCACAAGACCATTTAGGAAGATAAAGTTTTGGTTTAAAAGCATCTCCAGTCATGCGATGAACTACAGTGTCTTCGTTTAAAATTTTAAAACTATCGACAACCCAATCAGTGTATTCATCCATCGTTAGAATTTTAAATTTATTTCGTAGATAATAATCGTACAACCTTGAATCTGTTTGTATATATAATGAATGAATTTTGATTCCCCAAATATCATGCATTTGCGTTTGATACACACTTTCCAAAAAATCATCCTCAGTTTCATATGGAAGGCCTGCTATTACATGCGAGATTACTTTAATGTCATTATCCATAAGTTTTTTTGCCATATCAAAATAAACATCATTGCTATAAGCACGATTGATTAATTCTATCGTAGACTTTTTAGTGGATTGAAGTCCCATTTCAACCCACACATCCACCTGTTTGTTTATATCGCGCAAAAGTTTTATCTTTTCATCATCTAAGCAGTCTCCTCTGGTGGCTATATCAAGCACCAACACATTTTCGTTATCAATAGCATCTGAGTAAATTTCTCTAAGTTCATTTACTGGCTTGTAAGTATTGGTGAACGATTGAAAATACGCAATGAATTTGTCTGCTTTTTTCTTTTCAGATAATCTTTTAATTTGCAATTCAACTTGGTCCTTGATTGAATATTCATTAAAAGTAAATTCACCAGATCCACTTTCAGAACAAAAAATACAACCGTTAGAATTTTTTCTATTAGGACAACTGAATCCACCATCTAGCGGTAATTTGTAAACTTTCGTGCCGTATGTTTTTTTCAAATAATCACTTAATCTATTTATTTCTATTTTTTTCACGAATCCCCCTGAAAAAACTCTGCATCAATTCGACGCACTCTTTTTCCATGATACTTTTTACTTCTATTTTATGATTGAGTCCCTCGTAATCATTTAATGATAGTAAAGACCCACAAGCTCCTCTTTTTTTATCAAAAGCTCCGAACACAGCTTTTGGTATTCTCGAATATATCAAAGCTCCTGTGCACATCACACAAGGCTCCAATGTCACATACATTGTGCAATCATCAAGCCTAAAATTTCCAATAACTTTAGTTGCTTGATTAATAGCTTTTAATTCTGCATGCCTTGTCGCATTGTTATCTGTTTCCACACTGTTATAAGCTTGAGCAATTATTTCGCCATTTTTTACAATAACACATCCAACTGGAACTTCGTCCATATCAAATGCAATCTTCGCTTGTTCGATAGCTTTCATCATGAATTTTTCATCATCATTATTCATCATTTATAAAACACCTTTCCTATCCGATTATATCAAAAAGTTTGTGTTATTTAAATTTGAATACGGAAATTGTTTGTGATATTCTTTATATATAATGTAGTATTTAAGGAGGACTTATGTCAGAATCAAAATTTGAAGAGTTTCCATACGGAGAACTTGGAATCATAGCAATGAAAAACATTGAAGGTTTGGCAAAAGAAGTTGACGAACTTTTAATGAAAAAAAACGATGCAACAGAAAGTTATTTATTAAAGATAACAGAATCCAGATTTAGTAATGGTGAAGGTAAAGTTACAATCGATGAATCAGTTAGAGGTCGTGATATTTTAATCATATCAGACGTTGGAAATTATGGATTGAAGTACAATATGTTCGGTGAACAAACTATAATTGGTCCAGATGAACACTTCCAAGATATCAAAAGAGTTATCTCCGCAATTAATGGAAAGGCTTCTCGTATCAACGTTATGATGCCTCTTTTATATGCATCTCGCCAACACAGACGTAAATCCAGAGAATCACTTGACTGTGCAATGGCGCTTCAAGAGTTAGAAGACATGGGAGTAGATGGAATTTACACATTTGATGTTCACGATCCAAACGTACAAAATGCAATTCCATTGATGACATTTGAAAATATCTATCCTACAGCAGAAATAGTTACTCATTTCTTAGAAAAAGAAAACATAACTACTGATGAATTAGATAAGAAAAACATGATTATAATATCACCAGATACTGGCGCAATGGATAGAGCAATTTATTATTCTAATATTTTGAAACAAGACATAGGATTATTCTACAAAAGACGTGATTACACAAAAGTAGTAGATGGCAAAAACCCTATTATTGAACACAAATATATTGGACGTGAAGTTGAAGGAAAAGACATTTTAATCGTAGACGATATGATTGCTTCTGGCGGATCTGTTATTGATATAGCAAAACAATTGAAAAAACAAAAAGCAAACAGAATATTCTGCGCAGTAAGTTTCGCTTTGTTTACTGAAGGTCCTGACAAATTCGATCAAATGAATAAAGAAGGATACATTGACGGAGTTTATTCTACAAACTTAACATACGTTCCAGAATCAATCAAAAACAAAGAATGGTTCCACGCTGTAGATATGAGCGAATTGATGAGTGAATTTATTCACCACATCAACAGAGAAGAATCCATCTCAATTTTGTTAGATAAAACAAGAGGTATTAATATTTTATAAGGAGAAAAAATGAAATCATCTCATGGAGCAAATCTTTTTGAAATTCAAAAAGAATACGGATTTAATATAGATGAAATCAAGGATTTCAGTTCAAACGTCAATCCTTTGGGCCCTAGTCCTAAAGCTATGACTAAGCTTGAAAATAATCTTAATAAAGTCGGAGTATACCCTGACCCAAATTACGATCAATTACTATCATCTATTGAAAAATACACCAATGTATCAAGAGACAAAATCTTGCTTACATCTGGTAGCACTAATTTGATTTCATCATTTATATCTCTAATCAATCCAAAAAACGCAATAATATTCAACCCTAGTTATTCTGAGTACGAAAGAGAACTCAACAAAATCAACTCCAATATAATTTCTTACGATTTGGATAAATCAAATGATTTTGCGATAGATTGTGAGAAATTATCGAGAATGATAGAAGAAAATGACGTAAGTCTTGTAATATTAACCAATCCTAACAATCCAACAGGATATGCTATTGAAAACAGAAAACTTGAAGAACTCATCAAATCAAACAATTGCTATTTTATGATAGATGAAACTTATGTTGAGTTTTCAGATGTATACAAATATTCAGCAGTAAATTTAACTGAAAAATTCGATAACCTACTTGTTATACGCTCTACATCGAAGTTTTTCGCAGCTGCAGGAATAAGATTGGGTTACGGAATAACTGGAAATAAGAAACTTTACGATGAAATAAATAAACACACCAATTTGTGGAACATAAATATTTTTGCCGACATTCTTGGTGGCGAGATGTTCACGGATACTGATTACCACAAAAACGTGTTCGAATTTATTAATAGTGAAAAAGAAAAAATGATATCTACTTTAGAAAAAATAGATTGCTTGAAAGTTTATCCTTCAAAATCTAATTTCGTACTATGCGAAATATTGGACAAAAAATTAACTGCACATGAATTAAGAGAAAAATTAATTCCTCATGCTCTTATCATAAGAGACTGTGCATCGTTTAATAATTTGAGTGAATACTTTTTTAGATTTTGTATTTTGGATGAGCAATCAAACGACAAATTGCTAAAATTGATTGAAGATATTTTAAAATAATCGCAATTTAAAAGATCCCAGATTTTAAAAATCTGAGATCTTTTTTGTTTGTTTAAATTACTTTTTTATCTTTTTTGTGTTCGTCTGATAATAAAGTTGCCATGTTAACAAATCTTTGAATTGTATCCTCATGATCTGGATGCAAATCAACTTTTTCAACATGAATTGCACACACTTTATACTCACCAGTTCCTGTAATTGGATCGTAGTGATTTGATGTCACTTCGTTTACTGGAGATTCTCTGTAGTGGAATGTCATGAATATCATATTAGGCAATACTCTGTCAGTTACTACAACACGAGTTACTATGCTTCCCCTTCTTGAAGTAACTCTGATAGTATCCAAATCTTTTACTCCCAATCTTTCTGCATCCTCAGGATTTATTTCAGCAAGTTCATAAGGACTTACTCCATCCAAATCTTTAGAGTATCTTGTAGTAATGTTATAATGATACAACATTCTTCCTGTACTTAAAATCATTGGATAATCTTCATCAGGCAATTCTTCTGATGGTCTGTATTCTATTTCCATCATTTGACCTTGACCTCTTGCAAATATACCTTTGTGCAAGTATTTTGTACCAGGATGAGATGTTGTAGGACATGGCCATTGTAATCCAACTTTGTCAATTCTTTCGTAAGTCATACCTCTGTAACTTGGCATAGTTACTCTCATTTCTTCAAATACATCTTCACTAGTTTCATAATCGAAGAATACATTTGGATTGATGATTTTACTTACATCACATAAAATTGACCAGTCATTTCTCGCTTGTCCTGGAGGAGCTACAGCTTTTCTGACTCTTTGAACTCTTCTTTCAGTATTTGTAAAAGTTCCATCCTTTTCTGCATAGCAAGTTGCTGGGAATACAACATCAGCAAGCTTAGCAGTGTCGGACATGAATATATCTTGAACTACTAATAAATCCAAGTTATTCAATGCTCTTTTAACGTGGTTTGCATCTGGATCTGATAGAACAGGATCTTCTCCCATTATATACATCGCCTTCAAATTGCCCTTAACGGCTTGATTAAACATTTCAGGAATTTGATATCCAAGATTTGGACTCAATGGAGTTTTCCATACGCTTTCGAAAAATTCACGAGCTTTTGGATCTGTAACTTTTGCATAAGCAGGATATGTGTTAGGTAAAGCTCCTAAATCACAAGCTCCTTGTACATTGTTTTGACCTCTAATAGGGTTAATACCGCCAGATTCAATACCTACATGGCCAGTTAACATTCCTAAATTTGCCAAGCTCATTACGTTTTCTGTACCATGAGTATGTTCTGTAATTCCCAATGTGTAGAATATACCTGCTTTTTCTGTCTTAGCGTATAGCAAAGCAGCTTCTCTGATTAAATCCTTATCTACTCCAGTTACCTTTTCAGCTTCATCCAAATCGTACTTCATTACAGTTTTCTTCAAGCCTTCAAAGTTTTCAACACGAGATTCAATATAATCTTTGGCTTCTAATCCTTCTTCTATGATAACTTTCATCATAGCATTTAACAAGAATACATCCGTACCTGGATTTAATCTCAACCAAATATCCGCTTCTTCCGCTAAGCCAGTTTTTCTTGGATCTACAACTATAAGTTTAGTTCCTTTTTTAACTGCTTGTTTCATCTTATTACCAATAATAGGATGTGCTTCAGTAGCATTAGAACCTATAACAAACAACAATTCTGCACCCAGAATTTCTTCTATAGAGTTTGTCATAGCTCCACTTCCTAATGTAGCTGCAAGACCTGCAACTGTTGGAGCGTGTCAGGTTCTGGCGCAGTGATCGACGTTGTTTGTTCCAATCGCTGCTCTCATCATTTTTTGGAATACAAAGTTATCTTCGTTTGTACATCTAGCAGAACTTAAACCAGCAATAGAATCTGGACCAAATTCCATTTTAATATCTCTTAATTTCTTTCCAACATAACCAATAGCTTCATCCCAGCTACATTCAAATAATTCTCCATTTTTTCTAATTAATGGAGTTGTCAATCTTTCATCTGAGTGAATCATATCTGTATGGAAACGCCCTTTTATACAAAGTGAGTTTTGGTTTACATAACCATCACATGGTTCAACACCTTGAACTTTTCCATTTTTTACAATCAAGTTAAATTGACATCCTGTACCACAGAATGGACAAGTTGTCTTTACTTTTTCTACTTCCCAAGGTCTAGTGTCTTTTAATTGTTTATTAATCAATGCTCCAGTTGGACACACGCTTATACATTGTCCACACATACGACAGTTTTCCTTTGACAAAGGAAGGTCAAAAGCTGTAGAAATATATGAATCAAATCCCCTGTTTTTAAAATCTACAGTATGTGTACATTGAACTTCTTCACATACTCTTACGCATTTCCCGCACAATATACATTTGTTTTGATCTCTAAAAATCAATGGATTGCTATCATCAACTTCATGATTTTGAACTTCTATGTCATAGTTACCGTATTTACCTAAAACTTCTGGGTTTTTAACGCCATATCTGTAGCACAAATCTTGTAATCTACAATTTCCAACTTTTGAACATGTCAAGCAATCCTTAGGGTGATTCATCATCAAAAGTTTAAGTATATTTTGTCTAGTTTTAATTAATCTATCAGTTTCCGTCTTAACAACCATTCCGTCTTTGACCATAGTAGAACATGACGTTTGAAGTTTTCTGGATCCTTCTATCTCAACTAAGCACATTCTACAACCGCCAAATTCGCTCAGGTATTTATCGTGGCACAATGTCGGAATATCAATCCCTATTTTATGCGCCGCTTCTAATACAGTGGTATTTTCTTCAACTTGAACATCAATACCATCAATATTTATATTTAACATATTACACCTACCAAACTTCGTTAAATCCTACATTCAAAAATATTTCTTCTAGTTCAGTTTTATGCAATTTTTCCATTTTAGATAATCCAGCAAAAATATCTTGTTCAGCTTTATCTAAGCAAGAATTTGCAATATCAGCGTACAATTGCATAGCTTCTTCTTCTCTTTTGATAGCTAATTTGATAGCATCTCTGAAGTCCATTTCCGTAGTCATTCTTGGTCTATCAATGTCTTGTGATAAATTATAATCTTCACTATCATCAATTTTTATAGTTTCAGCTTTAGTTTCTAAGAATTTTTGTAAGTAATCTTTGTGTTTCAATTCTTCCTTGCTAAGTCTTTCAAAAAGACTTTTTGTTTGAGGATCCTCTGCTTTTTCAGCTGCATTTTTGTAAAATGTGTACGAATCATCTTCTCTATTAACAGCATCATCAATAATTGATATTAATTGTTCTCTATTCATAACTTCACCTATTAATTCTCTATATTTATTCTTGATTTTTTACTCGTTTATTTTTTCGATTTTTTCTAAAATCTTATCCAAACCTAAGACATTATTCCAACTAGCTTCCACAAATTCTCCGCCAATCTTTTTGTAAGGTTGTTTTGGATTATCTACATTTAATAATTCCGTAGTCAATCTACCCTTTAAGCAAAGTGGTCTGCCATTTTCTGGACTCAATGCTCTCAATGCAAGGTTCTTTCCATTCTTTCTTAAAACTTCGAATTCACAACCGTATTCGCAAACCCTACATTGAACTTTCTTAGTTTCTAATTCCCATTTTCTTCCTAAATTCATAGCTCTCTTATCCATCAATGCTCCTACTGGACAAGCTACTACACATCTATTGCATGAAATACAATAAGAAGATTCAAATGTATCATTAATATCTAAGTTAATTCTTGTTTGATATCCTCTATTTGAGAAATTAAGTATTTTTCTATCATCCATAACATTACAAGTTCTTACGCATTTTCCGCATAATATACACTTGCTATCATCTCTAATGATGTATGGTGAAGAATCATCGACTAATTTTTCTCTTTTTGCTCCGTCATGTTCTCTGAATTTTACTCCGTATTCATATGAATATTTTTGTAATTGACATTCTCCAGATTTTTGACATGTCAAGCAATCATTTGGATGAGAATCCAACAACATTTGAAGAATTCTTTGTCTGTGTTTTATTAATCTATCTGTTTTAGTATGAACAACCATGTTGTCTTTTGCCAAAGTAGAACAAGCTGTCATAAGTTTTTTACTACCTTCAATTTCTACCAAGCAAAGTCTACACGCACTCACTACATCCAAGTTTTTGTCATAGCATAAGTTTGGAATATCTATTCCATTTTCCCTTGCTAGTTCAATAATGAATTTAGGCTTATCAGTTTTAATTACTTTTCCGTCAATAGTTACAGTAATCATACTATCTATCTCCTAACTACAGCGTGAACAGGACATACAGTTTCGCAATTACCACATTTTATACATTGAGATTTGTCGATAACGTGTTGTTTCTTAACTTCTCCTTCTATACAACTTACAGGGCAATTTTTAGCACATTTAGTGCAACCTATACATTTGTCTGTAATTTCATATGATAAAAGTGCCTTACATGCATGAGCAGGACATTTCTTATCGTAAATGTGAGCTTCATATTCATTTCTGAAGTATTTTAATGTTGAGATAACTGGATTTGGAGCTGTTTGTCCAAGACCACAAAGTGAAGCTGATGTGATAGTATCACACAATTCTTCTAATGCTTCGATATCTCCATCTTCACCTTTTCCGGAAGTGATTTTTTCTAGAATTTCAAGCATTCTCTTAGTACCTTCACGACATGGAACACACTTACCGCAAGATTCATCTACAGTAAATTCAAGGAAGAATCTAGCAATATCAACCATACAGTCGTCTTCATCCATTACAATCATTCCACCTGATCCCATGATTGAACCGATTTTTCCTAATGATTCGAAATCAACTGGAGTATCCAGGAATTCTTCTGGAATACATCCACCAGATGGTCCACCTGTTTGAACAGCTTTGAACTTCTTTCCATCTTTAATTCCGCCGCCGATATCAAATATTATTTCTCTTAAAGTAGATCCCATTGGAACTTCTACCAAACCAGTGTTTACAACTTTACCACCTAAAGCGAATACTTTAGTTCCTGGTGAACCTTCTGTACCAAAACTTGTAAACCAATCTGCACCTTTATACATAATTGCTGGAACATTAGCAAATGTTTCAACGTTATTGATAATAGTTGGTTTATCCCACAATCCTCTTTCAGCAGTTCTGAATATTTTAGTACGAGGCATTCCACGTCTTCCTTCGATAGATTCCATCAAGGCAGTACCTTCACCACATACAAAAGCTCCTGAACCCAATCTCAATTCGATATCAAATGAAAAATCAGATCCAAAAATGTTGTTTCCTAAAAGATTCATTTCTTTTGCTTGTTGTATCGCAATTCTCAATCTTTTAACAGCAATTGGATATTCTGCTCTTACATAGATAAAACCTTGATTAGCACCAATCGCTCTACCGCAAATAGCCATACCTTCTAGAACTGAATGAGGGTCTCCTTCAAGAATTGCTCTGTCCATGAAAGCACCAGGGTCTCCTTCATCAGCATTACAAATAACATATTTTTGACTGTTTTCTACTTTAAATGCTGATTCCCATTTTCTACCTGTTGGGAAACCTGCTCCACCACGACCTCTTAATCCTGATTTTTTCATTTCTTCAATTATGTATTTTGGGTCTAAATCAAAAATGGCTTTATGTAATGCTTGATAACCATCTGCGCCAATATATTCATTCAAAGATTCTAATTGAATTTTTTCTACATTTCTCAATGCAATCTTAAATTGTTTGTCGTAGAAATCAACCGAATTGTATTTCAAAATTTTGTCATCTTGTTTTGCATTTTCGTACACTACATCTTCATCAACCTCATCATTAACGATTGATTTGTCTACAATGCTTTTAACATCAGATAACTTAACTCTTGTGTAGAATATTCCTTCAGGATACACAACAACGTTAGGACCAGTTTCACAAAGTCCAATACATCCAACTGGAACAACCGCAACATTATCAATATTTTCTTCTTCTATATATTTATTGAACTCATCAATCAAAGATTTTGCTCCTGTAGCTTCACAACCAGCTCCACCACACACAACAATTTGTTTTTCCTTTGGATTTGTATGTTCAACATAAATTTTATCCTTTACGAGTTCACGCATTTTAATGTTTTTTGCAAACTCATCTCTTATCTCATTAAGTTTTTGAATATCCATAATAAACCCCTAAATTAATTATATTTACTAACAATAGATTCTAATTCGTTAACAGCTACCTTACCATACACATCTCCATTAATTACAATAACCGGAGCTAATGCACATAATCCAACACATCTACATGCAGTAATGGAAAATTTTTGGTCTTCAGTAGTGCTTCCTGCTGGAATTTTCAAAATCTCTTGTAGTTTTTCAGAAACTCTTTGAGCTCCTTTTACATAACAAGCAGTTCCTTCGCAAACTTGAATATCGTACTTTCCTTTTGGAATCAAAGAAAATTGTGCGTAAAAAGTAATAACACCGTAAATTTCTGACAAAGGAATGTCCAATATTTTAGAAATCATAGTGATAATTTCCTTTGGTAAATACCCAAATTCATCTTGTGCACGTTGTAATACCGGCATCAATGGACCCTTAATGTCCTTTTTGCTTCTCACAAATTCTCTAAATTCTTCGACTTGAGAAGCATGTTCTTTTAAGTCAAATGTAAAACTCATTAAAATCCTCCTAAAAAATTGTTTTCCTTCAGTTATTAAGATTATTTTCTTATTTATATTTTTTATTATACCACTTATATTTCCTAAAGTAAATTAGTATTTTGTTTAAAATCCTTATTAATATTCATTATCACTTTATTAACTAGCATAATATCGCATTATTTATGTATATATATTCTTATAAATGTATCTTTTGGTTAATCAACTTTAATATAATGATAAAGTAATTGACAAAAGTATTTTATATTTACTTTACCGTTTTAAACCAATACGTTTGTCAAAAAACTTATGAAAATAATTTCCTTATGTTTTATAAAAAATAACGAAATATGATATAATATACGTTAGTAAATTAATTGGAGGTTATATGGATTTTATTATAGGTACATCTGGCCATATCGATCATGGAAAAACTACATTAATAAAAGCTTTAACCGGAAATAGTACTGATAGACTACCGGAAGAAAAAAAGAGAGGAATTTCTATCGATTTAGGTTTTAGCTATTTTGATCTTCCAAGTGGTCAAAGAGCTGGAATAATAGACGTGCCAGGTCATGAAAAGTTTGTAAAAAATATGATGACTGGTACTTTTGGAATGGACATGATTCTTTTATGTATCGACTGTAAAGAAGGTGTAATGCCACAAACTGTTGAACATTTGGATATTCTTAGGTTTTTAAATAAAACTGAAGGTATTGTTGTCTTGACAAAAAGAGACTTGGCGACTGATGAAGAAACACAAAAGACAACCGAACAAGTAAAAGAATTAGTTAAGGGAACTTTCCTTGAAAACTGTCCTGTTTGCGAAGTGGATTCTGTTTCAAAAAGAGGAATAGATAATTTAATTCAAATGATAGATTCTGAATCTAAGAAATTAAAGCAAAAACACGCTGAAAGAGATTACAGAATGAATATCGACAGAAAATTCAATGTCAAAGGAATTGGAACAGTTGTTACTGGAACACTTCTTGATGGAGATATTCACAAGGGAGAATCTTTTATATATCCTATTGAAAAAGATATTAATATTAAAAACATTCAAGTTCACAATAAAAATGTAAATGTTGCTCACCCATCCCAAAGAGTTGCTTTGAATATCAATCTAAATTTGGATGAAATCGACAGAGGATATGTTATTGCCAAGAAAAACTCACTAAAAGCTTTCAATATGATAGATGTTAGACTTACATTGTTAGAAAGTGCATCGCCTTTAAATCACTGGGATAGAGTAAGATTGTTCCACGGTACAAAAGAAATATTCGGAAGGGTAGTTCCACTTGATAAGCAAGTAATTCAACCGGGAACACAGGCTTTAGTTCAAATAAGACTTGAAGAAAAAATCTATGCAAAAACATCTGATCCTTTTATTTTAAGACAATTTTCCCCACAAGTTACCATCGGTGGTGGTATTATAATTGATGGTTCTGTAAGAAAGCACAAATTATTCGATGAAGAAATAATTGAAAATCTTAAAATAAAAGAAGAAGGAAAAATCAAGGATATTATATTGAATTATCTTGAAGATGAGATTTATCCTACAAAAATCGATGATTTGGTATTCTATTCTTCGGAATCAAAAGACAAAGTTTTAAAAGAATTAGACGAACTAAAACAAGAAGATAAAGTTGTAATTAGAAATGATAAAGTATTAGAAATAGAAGCTTACTTAAAATTATTAGGTAAATTAAAAATGTTTGTGATATCATTCCACAAGACAAATCCTTTATTACCTGGTATTAACAAAGAAGAACTTCTTAAAAAATTACAACTTGATGACGATAGACCATTCTTCAATTACATGCTTAAAGACTTAAACGACCAAGAGGTTTTGATGGAAGAAAGTGGTATAATATCTTCTAAATCTCACAAAGTTCAGTTAAGTGATGAAGATGAAAAAATCAGAAAGAAAATGCTTCAAGATATTTGTCAAAACCAATTCGACAAATTATTGAAGATAGACAATGTTGTTCACAACCAAAAAGACAAGACTATTTTAGGCATTTTATTGCAAAAAGACGTCGTAATTTTAAGAGATAACTTTTTGATTTCTAAAAAATGTTACGACAAATTCATCAAAACTGTCGATGATCATTTCAATAACAACAAAACTTTGAATGTAAAAGAACTCAAAGATATGCTTAATATGTCAAGAAAAAGTGCAATCACTCTTTTAGAAACACTAGATATTAAAGGTTACACTAAGAGGATTGAAAACGACAGAGTTAAAATAAAAGATTTTAAATAATAGAACTGGGCTTTGCTTGTGCATTGCCCTAATCTATTATGTATTTATTACATTTTTGTGAATTAATTGTAAAATAATTTGTAAATTAACTTTGTTTTTGGTATAATATTAAGGTATTTGGGAATTGATGGGTGCTGGTGTGCCCTGCGGTCTTCAAAACCGTCTCAGGTAGTTAAGAGCTGCCCGGGTAGGTTCGATTCCTACCATTTCCCGCCATACATACTCTAGATAGCTAATTTTAGCTATCTATTTTTTTTGGAGTACTAAATAAGTACTAAAAAAATCAGTGAATGTTGAAATATTTTAACATTCACTGATTTTTATTTTATAGATATTTCTTCAAAGCTTCAGCTTTGTCACATTTTTCCCATGATAAATCCAAATCATCACGTCCGAAATGTCCGTAGCTTGCAACATCTCTGTAAATAGGTCTTTGTAAATCCAATTTGTCGATTATTGCTTTTGGTCTTGCATCAAAGTTTTCATTTATTGCTTCAATAATTTTTTCTTCTTCGATTTTATTTGTTCCAAATGTGTTGATGAACATACTGATTGGTTTTGCAACTCCGATTGCATAAGAGAAACCTACTTCACATTTGTCGCAAAGTCCAGCTGCTACGACATTTTTTGCGATATATCTTGCAAAATATGCTGCTGATCTATCTGTTTTTGTAGGGTCTTTTCCACTGAATGCTCCACCTCCGTGATTACAGAATCCACCGTAAGTGTCTACTATTATTTTTCTTCCTGTAAGTCCAGCATCTCCCATTGGTCCCCCTATTACGAATTTTCCTGTTGGGTTGATGAAGAATTTTGTGTTTTCATCAATCATAGATTCATCTACGATTTTCAAGATAACTTCTCTTTTGATGTCTTCTTTTAATTGTTCGTAATCAACATCTGGATCGTGTTGTGTTGAAACTACTATAGCTTCAATTCTTTTTGGAGCGTCGTTTTCGTATTCAACAGTTACTTGTGTTTTGCCATCTGGTCTCAAATAATTCAAGATTTTTTCTTTTCTTACAGTAGCAAGTCTTCTAGCTAATTTGTGTGATAATTCCAATGGCAATGGCAATCCTGATTCTGTTTCATTAGTTGCATAACCAAATACCATTCCTTGGTCTCCTGCACCGTATCTATCGTATTCGTCTGATTTGTTGCCCTTGTATTCTTCAGATTCATCAACGCCTTGTGCGATATCTGTAGATTGTTCCTCCAATGAAGTGATGATTGCGCAAGTTCTTGCATCAATACCATAATCTGCATTATCATAGCCGATTTCTTCCAAAGTTTTTCTAACTATTGATCTGATGTCTACGTAACTTGTTGTAGTTATTTCTCCCATTACCATAACAAGTCCTGTTGTTGAACAAGTTTCACAAGCAACCCTTGCATCCTTGTCTTCTTTAATAATAGCATCTAATATTGCATCAGAAATTTGGTCACAGACTTTATCAGGATGACCTTCAGTAACTGATTCAGATGTTAAAAATATGTTTTTCATAGTACCTCCATAAAAAAATCCTCACCTGAAAAGGTAAGGATGTGTAAACTTATCTTTCAGGATTTCCTGTGGGATTTAGCACCTAATTTAATAGGTTGCTGAGTTTCATAGGGCCCATTCCCTCCACTACTCTTAATAAGATAATTATCTAGTTGTTACAATATAACACTAACACTATTTGCATATTCTGTCAAGTGTTTTAATCGATATTTTCCATTGCGCTTTTGCGATACATTTTTATTGCTTTTATTAACAATAAAACTATCACTACAAGCATCAATCCAAATGATATTCCTATTTCCAATAACTTCACATCATTCAATAAAAATCTAACTGGCATCAAGGTTGCAGATGAAAAAGGCACAAACGATAATATTTTAATCAAAATATCGCTGTCTTTTCCTAATGAATTGATTATTACAAAGAATAATCCAACGAGTACCAAAAATATTGGAACTATTAGGAAATTAACTTCTTCCGCTCTTTTTACAGCAAGTCCAAGAATTTGGAACAATATCAAATACAAAACAAATCCAAACACTACAAACAAAAGTATAGTCAACAAGAATTTTAGACTCAAAGTATTTGTGAAAAACGTCCAAATTCCTTCTGGATAATAGTTTTTATTAACAAATATTCCGATTATTCCCGCAATAATAAATATAAAGTATTGGATTATTCCCAAAACTGCTGAACTTAATAGTTTGCCAAACACAAACACACTTGGTTTTGCTGATGATAGTAGAACTTCAATAGTTTTGTCCTTTTTTTCTCTGGAGATATTGTTACTCATAACACTTCCGTAGAATAAAATCATCAAATCAAAAAGTATTACGAAAACTATCGAAAACACAAATGAGTGCGAACGGTCTTTATTCAAAACTTTTTCTGTAAAGTCGATTTTCTCTTTTGAGTTTTTCTCGATTATTCCAGGATCCACTCCATTATTAATCAGACTTTTATCGTAATTATACTTCTCCAAAGCTTTTGTAAAGCGTTGTGAATGATCATCCATAAACTCTTTGTTTTTTATATAAGAATTAAATTTTGTAGGACTTTCAACTACAAATCCAATGTTGTATTCTCCATTTTCGACAGCTTTTTTCACTTCATCTTCGGATTTTAGGATATTTTTATCATCAAGTCCCATAATAGTCTTCAAATACTTCACATCAATTTTGTTATCAGATGAATAAATACAAGTTTTATCAAATGTAAGAGTGTTAATATCTATGGTTGCGTTTTTGTTCGCTCCAGTATTCATGCTATTAAAAATAGATGGCATAAATCTCGGCAAAAACGACAAAGCAAACACCAATATTGTGATTACTAATGTTGCAATCAAATACGAATTGTGTCTTATTATAGAATTAAATTCAAAATTAAATACTCTACTAAATTTTTTCATTATTCTCTAACACCAACCTTTGACACAAATACATCTTGAAGACTAGGTTCGTATTGACTGAAACAATTGATGTCGATTTGATTTAACATCATAAATTCTAGTATATCTTCTTTGGTTACATTCTCAGTAAGTCTGACCAAAAGCTTGAATTCTCTGACAACAGCATCTGGATATATCAAATTTTCTGACTCCAATAACTCTTTTAATTCCCAAATTCCCATATTGTTTGCATTAAGTAGCATTTTTTTCTCAGCCATTGAAGTTTTGATTTCATTCAAATCCCCATTCAAAATAATTCTACCTTCTTCAATAACGCAAACATCTCTGCAAAATTCTTCAACATAACTCATCAAATGGCTGGAGAATATAACTATTTTTTGATTTTGTATAAATTCTCCAACAGCCAATTTTAGTTCATGGGCATTGATTGGATCAAGTCCAGAAAACGGCTCATCCAATACCAAAATATCAGGGTCATTTAAAAGAGCAGAAATAATTTGAACTTTTTGCCTTAAACCTTTGGATAAAGTGGACAATTTTCTGTTCTTGTGTTTTGCAAGGTCAAATCTGTCAAGCCAATATCTTACATTTTGAAGAGCACTTCTTCTGTCTGTACCTTTAAGTCTTGCAAAATAATACAATTGTGTAAACACTTTTTCGTTGGAATACAACCCTCTTTCTTCTGGAAGATATCCGATATTAACTTCATTATAATTAATGGGAGAGCCGTTAATCAAAACTTGTCCACTATCAGCACTCAAAACATCCGTAATGATTCTCATAGTTGTAGTTTTTCCGGCTCCATTTCTACCCAAAAACCCAAAAGCACGTCCGCTTTCAACTTTAAATGAAATATCGGTTAAAACTTTGTTATCTCCAAAAGATTTATTCACATGTTTTAACTCAAGATTCATACTATTTACCAATTATTTCGATGTTAAATCCATCTGGATCCTTCATGAAATAAAATGTTGCAACACCTTCAAGTCCACCTAATTCATCAACTTCATAACCTAAAGATTTGTGATATTCGTGTGATTTTTTCAAATCTTCAACTTCAAAAGCCATGTGACCGTAGAAATCGCCATGAGTATAATCTGTCTTCCCGTAGTTATAAGTCAGTTCGATTTCATAGTTGTGATCGCTTGTCATATACACAAGTGTGAACTTATCTTCAGGGAAATCTTTCTTGCTTGTAACTTCCATACCTAAAGCTTTTTCATAAAACTCGATTGATTTTTCCAAATTAGTTACTCTGATACATGTGTGTAATGATTTATATTTCATGAATTTCTCCCCTATTTATTGACAATTTTTTCAAATTCTAATACTTTTTCTTTAAAAACTTCAAAAGCAGTTCTCAAAACTTCTTTATCTTTGATGTTTGCTCCAGCGTTTTTAAGTTGTACTAGAGGATAGTTTTTGTTACCATCTTTTAAGAAATTCTTGTAGTTTTCCAAATCTTGCTCATTTCCCGATAAAATCTTTTGTGACAAGATTGATGATGAACTAAGACCTGTAGCATACTTATACACATAGAAGTTAGTGTAGAAATGAGGGATTCTTGACCATTCGTACTTAATCAAATCATCTGATACAACACTTTCTCCGAAGTATTTTTTGTTTAAGTTAAGGTAAATTTCGTTGAAATCTTCTCCAGTTAATGCCTTTTCTTCTTCAACTAATTTGTGAGTTTCTCGTTCAAATTCTGCAAACATAGTTTGTCTGAAAATTGTTGATTTGAATGAGTTGATGTGATGATCTAACAAGTATAGTTTTTCATCGTCATTCTTAGCGTTTTTAATCATATAATCCAACAACAACATTTCGTTACAAGTACTTGCAACTTCTGCAACAAATATAGTATAGCCTGCATATTTGAACTCATTGTTAGCTCTTGAATAATATGAATGAATTGAATGACCCAATTCGTGAATCAAAGTGAACACAGAATCCACATCATTTGTGTAGTTTAATAAAATGTATGGATAAGAATCGTATGATCCCCAACTGTAAGCGCCTGGTTTCTTGCCATCTTTTGGATAAACATCAATCCAATTTTCTTCAAAAGCTTTCTTCATGATAGATTGATATTCTTCTCCCATTGGTTTTACAGCTTCAATCACCATTTTCTTAGCTTCTTCAAATGGAATTTCACGATCAAAACCTTTTGTAGATGGAACATAAACATCGTACATGTGGTGCTCATCTAATCCTAACAATTTTGTTCTTGCCTTGTAGTATTTGTACATGTATGGCAAGTATTCGTGCACAATGTCGATTAAATTATCGTACACAACTTCTTCAACATCGTCGTTGAATAATTCCATTTGTCTTGCACTGTCGTATTTTTTGATTTTAGATAGTATAACCAAATTTTTGATATTCGCATACAAAGTAGAGCCAAAAGTATTGTTGTACTTAGCTAATTCATCGTAATATTTTTCAAAAACTTCTTTTCTTTGTTCACGTGGAAGCTTAGATAATAGTGGAACAAAATTAGCATTTGTAAGCTTTTCATCGATTGATTCTACATAAGGAAATTCCATATCTGTGTTTTGCAAACTGTAGAAATCATTGTGTGGGCTTGACATAGCTTCACTCATAAGAGAAATAATGTTTTCTTCTTCTGCAGATAAAGTGTGTTCCTTAAATCTCAAAATCTTTTTGAAGAATATTTCATAACTTGGATTTTCTCTGATAAGTTTGTCTTGTTCATCTTCTTTTAATGATAAAACAAATGGTTCAACAAAAGAAAATCTAGATTGTAGCTTGTTGTACAATGATGACAATTCCAATTCCAATTTTACACTATCTGAAACCTTGCTGTTTTCATCCTTTTTCATTGAAGCGTAAGTGTACAAATTATCCATTACTCTGTCAGTTTCGAAAAGTAAATCCATTATTTTTATAAAATTATCCTTTTCATTTTTCTTCAATTCATCAATTTTATTAATATTTTCGTTAACTAATTTAATATCTTTTTCAATTTCGTTCTTGTCCTTATACATCTTGGACAAATCCCAATTACACATATAATCACCTCTATTTATATAATACCTCAAACCGTTACCATTCACAAACAAAAATAAGGAATTCTTTTTTAAATTCCTTAAAATTATTTTTTAATTATTTTAAAAATATTTCCTCTGTTAAATGCTAAAAAAAACAATCCAACTAAAGAAAGTTGCCAGTCCAAAATCCAAAATCCCCAAGATAAAAGAGGTTTATCTTCTGATATTTCAAGCAAATACGATCTAATAGCTCCAAATGTCAACAAAGATAATATTATATAGATGGATAAAAATACATAAAGCACTTTATTCAAACTGAAATTTGTTAAATACATTATCAACAACCAACTAATAAATAATTCCAGAGCAATATATAGTATTCTTAAAATATTTTCAGAAAATTTCTCTGGTTTTTTTATATCTTGCCACCAAATACAATGTGTCAAAAATTTTAACGTATTCATATTCATCCTTCTCTTTTTAATTTATTTGCTATATACATCATACAACAAAAAAACGGTCAGGCAAACCATCTGCCCAACCGATATTTATTTCTTTTTCTTTTTGACCATCTTCAATCTGAAGAATTCTTCTCTTTCTTTTTCGGCTAAGATATCTTCAGTATCTTTAATTGATTGTTCGTATTTTGGAATTTGTATTTTATCCAACGCATTGGCACGTTTTTGAGTTTTTTTAATCTCTTTACCCAATTTATACACTGCATTTTCCATTTCAGCCAATTCGTATATAGTTTCTCTGATTTTGTTGAATGCAAGAACAGCCCTATCGAATGATGCATTAGTTCTGAAGAAACCATATTGTGCTTCGGCTTTTGATTTTGGATATACAATATTCGGTACTTCAACTCCCATTACTGATTTGTAAATTATATCGAATTCTTTTTCGTGACTAATCGAATGGGAAATTTCTTCAAGTCTATCAGTTCCAACTGTTATGGATGCTTCTGTCAAAAGCTCGTAAGCCTCATCGAACTCTTTTTCGATGGAATCTTGAAGAGTTTGTGCTTTTTTCATTAGTCCCATCATTTCTTTGATGAGGACAGTTCTTTTTTTATCCAAAAGATTGTAACCTTTTTTGGAAAAATCCAGTGTTTTTTTAGCTTTTATTAAATTCCCCTTAGTAGGAGTCATCTTATAAACTGCCATATAATCACCTGTTCATATATTTTTTAATCATATCTGGTGACAATCTATCCAATTCGTTTTGTGGTAAAATCTTCAATAAATCCCATGCAAGATCTAATGTTTCTTCTATTTCTCTGTTTTCATAATAATCTTGTTTTACAAATTTGTTTTCAAATTCGTCTCCAAATTTCAAATATTTTTGATCAGCTTCACTCAAATCATCTGCTCCGATAATTTGTGCCAAATCCCTAACCTCTTGAACATGAGAATAACTTGAAAATAATTGACTACTTACATCCGGATGATCTTCTCTTGTATATCCTTCACCAATACCATCTTTCATAAGTCTCGATAATGATGGAAGAACATTGATTGGTGGATATATGTCTTTTTGCATCAAACTTCTTTCCAAAACAATTTGTCCTTCAGTAATATATCCTGTTAAGTCCGGAATAGGATGAGTGATATCGTCATTAGGCATCGTCAAAATTGGAATCAAAGTTACAGAGCCTTCTGCATCTTTAATCATACCTGCTCTTTCATACAATGATGCCAAATCAGAATACAAATATCCTGGATAGCCCTTTCTAGAAGGAACTTCTTCTCTTTTTGAAGAAACTTCACGAAGAGCTTCTGCATAACTTGTCAAATCAGTTATTATTACCAAAACGTGATAATTTTTTTCGAAAGCCAAGTATTCTGCTGCAGTTAGAGCTGCTCTTGGAGTTATAATTCTTTCCATTATTGAATCGTCAGCGTAATTTACAAACATACACACATTATTCAATACACCAGATTGTCTGAAAGTATCTTCAAAAAATCTCGCTTCATCGTGTTTTACTCCAATGGCTCCGAATACAATTGCGAAGTTATCTTCGTTAGCGCCTTTGATTTTGGCTTGACGAACGATTTGTGCAGCCAATCTATTGTGACTCATTCCAGATCCAGAAAATACCGGAAGTTTTTGTCCTCTAATAAGAGTCATCAAACAGTCTATTGAACTAATTCCTGTTTGAATGAAATCTCTTGGATAAACTCTGGAAACTGGGTTTATAGCACGACCATTTACGTTGTAGTATTTAGCTGCGTAAATATCCCCACCATTATCTATTGGTTGACCAATTCCGTTGAATTTTCTTCCCAAAATATCTTCTGACAAAGCTATCTCAAATGGTCTTTGTGAAAATCTAACCCTAGTATTTTCGGTACTCATTCCTGCACTGTCTCCAAATACTTGGATAGTAACAGTATCGTCGTTAATATTTACAACTTTGCCGACCATTGGTTTATCAGAGGCAGATGATTTTACTTCTACAACTTCTCCAAAAGATGCTTCATTTACATTTTCAACTTCTATAATTGAACTTTCAACTTTTTTTAGTTTAATGTATTCTTTTATCATAAAATCACCTACTTTTCGTACTTGCTAATCAAATCGTTGTAAAACTCTTTGATTTCATCATTCAAATCTTTGATGCCACTTAAATCTTCATTAGGAATTGTGTTTTTCATAGCAATAACTTTTGAGTACAAATCTGCATTTTTAACTTGAGAAATAGGAATTTGCTCTTTGATTGCCTTGTGACCTTCTTCATATAACAATTTTATAGTTTTAAGCATTTCAACTTGCTTTTTAAGGGGAACGTAAGTATCCACTTTACTAAAAGCATTTTGTTGCAAAAATCCTAGCTTCATTACATTTGAAATGTCCAAAATCAATCTTTGATCGTCTGGAAGAACATCTTCACCAACAAGCATTACTATTTCTTTTAATTTGTCTTCTTCGTATAACAATTTAAGCATTTGATTTCTCAAATCTACAACATCTTCGCCAAGTTTAGATTCGTAATAATCTCTTAATTTTTCAACATAAGAAGAATAGCTACTCATCCAGTTAATAGCAGGATAGTGTCTTGAATATGCCAAGTCCTTGTCCAATCCCAAGAACACATTAACAAATCTCTTAGTATTTTCAGTAACTGGTTCACTAAAATCTCCACCAGCCGGAGAAACTGCTCCGATGATTGTAACTGAACCTTCATTGTCATTCAAAGTTTTGACAATTCCCGCTCTTTCATAAAATTGTGCAATTCTCGATGGAAGATATGCAGGGTATCCTTCTTCTGCAGGCATTTCTTCTAGTCTTCCTGAAATTTCACGAAGAGCTTCTGCCCAACGAGAAGTAGAGTCAGCCATTATTGCGACATCATATCCCATATCTCTGAAGTATTCCGCCATTGTAATTCCAGTGTAGATACTTGCTTCTCTGGCTGCTACCGGCATGTTGGAAGTATTAGCAATCAAAACCGTTCTTTCCATAAGTGGTTTCCCGTTATTTGGATCGATAAGTTTTGGAAAATCTTCCAATACTTCTGTCATTTCGTTACCACGTTCGCCACAACCAATGTAAATTATGATATCTGCATCAGCGTATTTTGCCAATTGGTGTTGTGTCATTGTCTTTCCTGTACCAAATCCACCTGGAATAGCCACAGTACCACCTTTTGCAAGTGGGAAGAACACATCCAAAATTCTTTGTCCAGTTTCCAATAGACGATCCACATCTAATCTTTCTTTGGAAGGTCTAGGAATTCTAATTGGCCAGTCTTGATACAATTTGATATCTGTCAAATTACCAAAATCATCTTCCACTTGCATAATAGTCGTTTCAATATTGTACTTGCCATCTTCAAGTACATTTTTTACAGTACCATTAACTCCAACTGGAATCATAATTTTGTGAACAATAGCTTCTGTTTCTGGAACTTCTGCTATGATTTGTCCTTGAGTAACTTTATCTCCGTCTTTAACTTTAATAGTGACATCCCATAATTTTTCTTCATCAATAGAAATAAGTCCTATACCTTCTGGGATAAAAGTTGAAAATTTATCTCTAATATCTTGTAGTGGTCTTTCAATACCATCAAACATATTCTTCAACAAACCAGGTCCCAACTTAAGTGAAAGTGGCTTGTTAGTGTGATAAATTTCGTCGTCCTTTTTCAATCCTTCAGTTTCTTCATAAACTTGGATAACTGCGATATCATCCTCAAGACTGATAACTTCTCCAATTAATTTTTTTTCACCGATTAACACCATTTCCTTGGCAGTAAAATCAGTCATGTTTCTTCCTTTAATTACAGGACCGTTTATAGAAAAAATCTTACCATTATTCATTGATATCACCGCCAGTCATTAGATTATGAATATCTTCTCCCATTTGATGTTTACAATCTTTCATTTTTGACAAGTAAGTGTAATCAAAATTCACTGTTTTTTCAACGTCTTGAATCATAAATCCTCCCAAATAATTGTTAGGAATGGATTTGATTTCTTCGACTTTTTCACAACTTAAATTCTTAGTTACATAATCGTAATCATTTTGTAAAACCAATAACACTACCTTGTAGTCCAACTCAGATAAGTTTTCTTTAATATTTTTGATTAGTTTTTCCTTGTAAGTATCAGTCTTTACAAAATCCAATATTTTTTTAGTAACATTATCAAATAATTTTTGCAATACATTTTCTTTCAAAACCAAAAGCTCTCTTCTGCTTTCTTGTTCAGCAGTTCTCAATTTTTCTATAGATTTTTGTTCGGCTTTTCTGGTTCTTTTCTTCAAATTAATATTGTATTCATCAATTAACTTTTGTTCGTAATTTTTTAGCTCATTTTGATTAGAGTTTTTTACATCGAGAAGTCTCTTTTCATAATCTTGTTTCTTATTCGTATAGATTATCTTGTTAAAAATATCTAATTTCTTTTCTAATAAAATCATTTCTACCTCTAATCTACCTTAATTCCTATAGATCCCTTGATGTATTTCATCAAGAAATCTTTGTCTTCAAGTCCATTTCTTCCGGGTATTGTTACAACCAATGGTTTCTTACCCTTGTCTTTGTGTTTTGTCACCTCATCTGTGATTGTATTGAACACCTCTTCAGTAATAATGACAACACCCAAAGTATCATCCATAGTTGCAGCCTTGAAAGCTCTCTTCATCTCTGCTTCTGTTTTGGCTACTAAACCAGTGATTCCAGCAAGGCGCATACCAAGATTTGTAACATTATCCGCACTTATAATTACGGATTTCATAATTATAATTGTTGCAAAATAAGAATTGAAATAACCAATCCGTAAATTGCAATACCTTCTGCTAATCCTACATAAATTAATGATTTACCTAATAATGATGGATCTTCACTAACAGCTCCCAATGCTGATGAACCTACAACACCTACTGCATAACCAGTACCAATTGTTGCAAGACCTGTTGATAAAGCTGCTGCTAAAAGACCAAGACCATTAGATGCACCAGCTGCAGATTCTGCAAATGCTGAGTTTGGCATTAAAAATACAAATGCCATTACAAGACATGGAATTATAGCAAAAAGATTAGTTCTTAAAGCTTTTTTTAATTTTGTTTTTGATGAATCAGTGTTGTTATATAACAAATAAACACCTGAACCTATAGTTAATAAAACTATTATTGCTGTTGAAATTAAAATAAAATACATAAATTTATCTCCTTTAAATTCTCTTTATAGTTGGTTGGAATAAAATTCCGTCACCTTTAAAATACTTACTAAACAATTCATAATATTCAAGTCTCAACGATTGAATAAACACAATCAAACCTTCAAGACCCAAAATCACGATATTACCTACAATTATCATAGCTACATTCCCTGCATTTGTTCCTATCATCTTACCGATAGATGTGAATGCCAAGAACAAACCAACGTGGTTGATAGCAAATGCTCCTACTCTTATAAATGATACCGTTGAAGAAAACATCGAAATCAAAGTTTCAATAATTGAAAATGAACTTTCGACATAATAACCTGTAACATCTAATCCATTGTGAAGAGGTCTTCTCTTGTACAAAAGTTGTGTCAATGGAACCTTGAAAATCATAACGAAAATCACAATCAACATACACGCCGCAATCACTCCAACAGGCACAATGTGTAATTCTAATGCTACAGTTGCAGCTAATAACAAGAACAACAAGAACAATAAAAATCCTGCCAAACCTTCTTGTCCGAAAAGTCCTTCTTGCACATCTTTAAAAATATAATTATTGCATAATCCTAAAACATAAGCCATCAATAAAAGTACAATTCCAAGGCCTATAGCTATAATCAAAACCTTGTTGATATTTTCAAATGGTTTCAAAAACAATGCCGGAATAATTCCTTCTAGTCCGAAGAAAGAACCGTAAAGAATTCCAAACACCATGGAACTTGCACCAATTCTTTCAAGAAGTCCGCCCATCATCTTGTCTTTGAATTTCGCTAATAAGACACCTGCTACAAACATCACAGCGCCTTGTCCCAAATCCCCAAACATAGCACCGAACAATAACATATACGTCAACCCGAAAAATACAGTAGGGTCGATTTCCTTGTAATTTGGAGTGCCATACATATTAACTAAAAGCTCAAACGGCTTAAAAAATTTGTTGTTTTTGAGCTTGGTGGGAGGAGTTAGTCCACTGTCATCTGCATCCAAGAAATTAATGAACATATCATCGTATGCTGATAATTTTTCTTGAACAACACTCTTAGCTGATTCAGGAACCCATCCTGCCAAGTAAAAGTAGTTTTCACTTCTTGCCAGTAAACTCTTCACATCTTCTAATTGAATCAACAAATTAGCAGAAATCACCATATCAATGATTTTGCTTTTGTTATCTCTGTAAATCTCATTTAAGCTTTGATTTAATTCTGAGATTTGGGCTCCCAAGTTTTCATTTTCCAATTCAATTTTGGAAATTATTTCTTTTGGAACCTCTTTCCTGTTTTTATTAATATTGATATCAGTCCAGTTCAACGATCTCAAAATTCTGTCTGTTTCAATGGACACATCTTTAGGATAAATCGCTACATAAACTTCCTTTTTGTTCTTACTTGCCAAATGAAGTACACTTGCCATGATATTATCGTAGTTTTTCTTCAACTTTAATCTATTTTCCTTAGACAAATAGCCAAAGCGATAATCGAAATACTTCATATCACACAAGCTTTCAATAGAAACATCCAAATCTTCTATCAAATACAAATCTTCCAATTCTTTTTTATTTTCATCAATTTTGTTTTCACAATCGTAGATCTTGTCCACCTTAGATTTAATAGAACCGTAGAAGTCTTTGATTTCATCTTCGTTGTACTCTCTTTTTAATCTCTCATCTTTCAAATCAATTTTGAAAATATCCTTCAAATTATCAGCAATAGAATTCAATTCCTTAACATCCCTGTTTTCAAAACCAGTAACATTATTAAACTCCATAGTTTTTTCGATATTTTCACTATTGATATTAACGATAAAAGTATTGTTTTCGATTTGGCTCAAACTATCAGTAAGTTCGACACTTCCAATATCCAACAAATCTTTTATAGTGGATTCAAGATACTTCAGATTTCCAACTACATTCATCATGTACATTTTTTCTGCTCTCAATTTACCACTTCCTTAAACTCTTCTAATCAGATAAGACTTGGACTTTTCAAAATCCAAATTAAATCTCTTAGATTCCACACTTTTTTCAATATCAAATTTTTCAAACTCAAGTAATTCGCCAATCGCAATAAGTTTCGAAATATTGTACTTATTAGTATGTAGCAAATCCAACGCCTTGAAATAAAGATATCTGTAAACTCTCCTATCCATGTACAAATCAATATCATTGTCGGTATTAACCAAGAAAGAATACTTGCTTTCGGAAATAAAATTTATCAAATCATCAAAATCCATATACGAAATCTTCTTCAAATCGTCCAATTGGAACAATTTACCGCCCAAAATCGTAAAGTTGAAAATAATCTCGCTATTGATTTCATAATATTTGTTAGCTCTATAAATCCATTCCAAATTCAATAAGTCGATTTTTTCACCATAATAATCTTGGACAATCTTAGAATCTTGTTTCGATAAACCTTGACTCATCTTGATAATGTTTGAATAATAATTTCTATCCAAGTTCATCTCAATAAAAAACAAAATTCTGTGACGATTTTCTTCCTTGTACCTATCGACAATAGATTTGTATGGCTCATCTAACATATCCACAAAATCTTGAATCGTAGTCGACGAAGAAATTCGAGAAAATTTTGTATCCTTGAGAACTATAAGATTATCATTCAACTTATCGGTGTATTCCCTTCTAACGATAACACGCGCCAAAGTTTTAATATCTTCAACGACATAATACTCCAACAAAGAATTATAAAAATCCTTGTATCTGCCGTTCATATAATACTTCAACTTTTCTTCAGTTCTAATCATCGTATCATTAAGACTATTTTCAAACTTACTCACGCCCTCGTTTTCGTATTCACCCTCGATCTTTCCCAATTTCAAAAGGTAATCATATTGATCTTTATTAGTATCAGCTTCTAATAATTTCTTAAAATCATCATCAGACAAAAGCTCTGAACTAATTTTAGAAATCTTAGTATTAAGCGCACTATATAATCTTGCAGATCCCATAACTACTCCGTAATAATATTGAAGAATTTATCCACCAATCTATCCTCGTTTTTTTCAAAGATTTCCTTCAATTGGTTTTTCTTTTCTTCAATACTCTTTTTTTGATTTTCGATATTATTGTTTTGGCTATTAATAATATCGTCATGGACAGAATTAAGTTTAGTTACAGATTCTGATTGATATTTGTCTTCAAGCTGTCTTATAGCTTCTTTTTGTTTTTTTTGTTCAGCCACAAGGTCATTTTGAAAAGTTTCATCCAAATCCTGTGCTTTCTTATCAATCTCAATTATTTTATTGATTATATCTTTCATAAACTCACTTCCTCACATTTACCTATTATAACCCATATAAATTTTTAAATCTAAATTGATTTTATATTTATTGTTGAATTTTTTATAAAAATTGCTACATATATAAATGAAAACATTTTTATTATATTTTTTTAATTGCAGCAACTTTGATATTTTTAATTTCCATTTTTTAAAACAAAAAATATTTTTATTAAAAATTTAGACAAAGTTTCGATTTTCGTGATTAAAGTTTCCTGTTTTTTGCAGACGAATTGTCAATTCAAATGCAACACCTATGGTAAGAAACCAAAA